>NZ_WXWK01000046.1:0-93312 GCF_009904835.1 Vibrio sp. V33_P6A3T137
ACTGGTAACTAATAATGAAAAAAAATGTTTCTTTTTTAATCTCAATGCTTTTCATGGCTTTTTTTGCCACCAAAAGTCATGCCGCTTGGTACGAAGTGACTGGCACCGCAACGATCGTTTCCTCTGAAGAGGTCGCTAGATTGCATGCTCTGGAAGATGCGCTGTATAAGGCGGTGAATTTTGCCGGGGCAGACATTGGTAGTATTAGTCATTTAATGCCTTTACTCGAAACCGATAGAAAGGAATATTTGTTTAATAACCATGAAGTTCGTTATATCTCCGTTGAAAATCGTAAGGTTCGCGGCAATGTCATGAAGGTTACGGCTCGTATCGACATTTATCCATCGGCAAGGGCTTGCCACAAAGAACAATACAAAAAGACCTTTTTAGTCGGCAATATTGATCTTGCTTCGCCACAACAAGCGGTGATGGGACAAATTTACACCATCGGTGATGATTTTGCTGATGTCCTCGATAGACAAATCGCTCAGCAATCTCATAGCTTTGTCTCTGTTGGAACCACTGATTACGATATCAATCATCGCAACCCGACTCGCATACAAATGATCGCACAAGATACCGGGGCTCACTATATTATCGGTGGGGTGATTAATGATTTAACAGCAACGATTGAACAGAAGGTTTTGCGAGATGATGTTATTAATCGTCAGTTTGCTCTCGAAATGCAAGTCTTTGATGGCAAAACGGGCAGTGAAATCTTGAGAAGAAATTATCGAGAAGTTGCGAGCTGGCCGTTTGCAAAAACTAGCCAAGTCGATACTCGTAGCGCCCGTTTTTGGGCATCTACCTATGGTCAAATGTTGTTACGGGTGAGCCGGAACATTATGCTAGATCTCGAATCTGAAATCTCTTGTAAAATCACCTTACCAGAAGTCGTCGCCAAATTTGGGCAAACCGTCAGTATCGATCTAGGTCGTATTCATGGCGTGAAAGAAGGGGATAAATTACAACTTTGGCATACAGGATCGTTTATCGATCAGAACGGTTTGCCTCGTAATAAGGTGTCGCAAAGTGATATCACCTTAACCGTCTCGCGTGTCTATGAAAAAAATGCAGAGTTGACGGTTGATCAGCCTGAACTGGCGTCAAGCATTCAGATTGGTGATGTTATGCATAAACAAGTGTCATTTTTAGAATAATTTCGTGACTAACTGGTCATTCAATCAGCGAATACCATCAAAAAAATGCACAATTTGGCGTATTGATGAGATACAATTAATGCGCCAAATTAATCAAAGCTCCCGTAGCTCAGTAGGATAGAGCGGTCCCCTCCTAAGGGACAGGCCACTGGTTCGACTCCAGTCGGGAGCGCCAAGATTGTTCGTTGTCCCCTGCCATTTTTTCGCACAATGTTGACCTGACGTTGATGAAGCTTTTTTTTATTCCTCTAGACTAAATTGACTGTCTCTATTATTTTTGGCCTACTCTTATTATTAACAAAGAACTCTATAGCGTAATCGGCATGACAAAAAGTAATCTCCAAACGAATACTGGCCATCGCTTTATCTCAAAAGCGAAAACGGCTTATAAAGTTCACATCCACACTCCCGATGATACCGTGTTACACCGATCAGTCGGTTATATCCGTTTAGGGGAAGAAAAAGGCTTAAAAAAAGCCATTAAACTGCGTAATGAGCTAGGGCGTGAAATGTGGGGCAAACACTGGCGACGAATTCTCAAAGATCCGTACCTCATGACTCGATTGCCACATAGCCTGGAACCGAAAATTATTTATAAGCCAAGACCCACTAAAGAAAATCCAAACTATCGTGACGCTTGCTATATCGCCGCCTGGCGTGATTACAATGAGCAAGGTGAATGTACCTTTAGAAGTGTCGTTTGTTCAATCAGTAAACACGGTAAACTTGCCGCTTATACGAAGACCAAAAAAGCCTTATTGGATGCTTATAAAGATTGCCTTGATATTTTGATCTTTATGGGCCGCTTAAACAGTATCGACTTAAAATAAGAAAGCTCACCGAAGTGAGCTTTCTTGCTGTATTAATCAACTACATGATTATTGTTTAACTTGATAATCAAACTCTGGAATAGTGATGTCAACCCGACGGTTAAGCTCACGTCCTTCCGCTGTACTATTAGAAGCGATAGGATTCGTCTCCCCTTCTCCTCGCCAAGTCAAGCGAGATGGCTGGATACCCTGCTCAACTAACGCATCCGCAACGGCTTTCGCTCGTTTTTCTGATAACGTTTGGTTGTATGCTGCAGGACCAGTAGCGTCAGTGTGCCCAGTAATTACTACCTTAGCTTGCGGGTATTGATTTAAAAAACGAACCAGCTTAGTCAATTGCTGTTTACTTTCTTGATTTAAACTAACACTATCAAAAGCAAAACTGCTGCTATCAAGTCGTTGGAAGTCATAGGTTTTATTGACGAACACAGGTCCAGTTTCTACGATTTCTTCAACAACAATCACTTCTTCAATCACCGTGACGGGGCGACTTTCAACCACTTGAGTCGGTTGGGCTGCGGCACCAAAACGGTAACTCACACCAAGTGACACGGTGTTAGCTTCTGCTCTGGTTTGATCGTTATTGATATCCGTTAAAACTTGATATTCCGTGCGTAAGGAAACATTTGGGCTGACATTAAATTCTAGACCAGCAGCAGCAAGAAACGAGTAGTCACTTTCATCACCATAATCGACATAAGCACCACCGAGCTTAGCGTAAGCACCGACACTTGGTGATAAAGAAAGAGTAAACTTAGGCGCCAAAGTAATCGCTTTCACTCTATCATCGGCCAATCCGATACCAGTAAATTTGCCAAGCATGTCATAACCCGCTTCCACGGCTAACCATTCATTCAGGTTGTAACCAAGAAAAGCCCCCATGCTGGTATCTCTGTCTTCACAAACCTCACCAGCTCGACAGGAATCATTCAACCATGTTTGTCCTAATTTGCCGCCTAAATATACGTCTGCCATTGCAGAAGAAGACGCCGCCATTAAAGACGCTGATATCATCGCCACTAACTTTTTCATAATCCTTTCCTTTTGACTAATTATTATCATTAGCATGACCAAACCGGATTGTAGCTAACCAACAACAAAACGCTAAGGCCTCCGTTACCAAACGGACCACTGCTGTATCTATTACTCATCGAGAGGTGCCGTTGAGTAACCCACGGTTTAATATCTATTAACCAAGGTCATTTATCAACCGCCAGATTCATAATACCTGAAGAATGTTAAACCAATGTCATGTGAATTAAAAATAAGCAATAACACACACAAAAAATAGAGATTAACCAAATTAAAAGGGGTTAATAATCGTTAATGCGCTGATAACAAACTTGCTCCATAAAAAAACCGCAGCTTCAATCGGCTGCGGTTTCAACACTATGGATTATTCTCAATCGTGTTATGCGTTTGCTTCACGCTCTGCAATAAAATCTAATGCCATTTGAATACGTTGTACTACACGCGCTTTACCAATTAAATGCATAACCACATCAACAGAAGGTGATTGCCCACCACCGGTGACCGCGACTCGTAGTGGCATACCAATTTTACCCATACCAATAGCCAGCTCTTCACACACTTGAGCAATCACTTGATGCAACGCGTCAACACTCCACTCTGGTAATGCGTTAATCTTGGTTAATGCCAATGCCAGTGGCTCTTTGGCAACACCGCGTAAATGTTTTTTCGCGGCATCGGCATCAAACTCAGTGAAATCTTGGTAGAAATAACGCGATTGTTCTGCCAGCTCAACCAAGGTATGGCAGCGCTCTCCAACTAATTTAACCACTTCAGATAGGACTGGACCTTGCTGCTTATCAATACCTTGCTGAGTAAAATGCCACTCTAAATGTTTAGCGACGTATTCAGGATCTGAGGTTTTAATGTAGTGATTATTCAACCATAACAACTTGTCGGTATTAAAAGCCGAAGCCGATTTAGAAATGGCATTAAGACTAAACAGATCGATCATCTCTTGACGAGAAAAAATCTCTTGGTCGCCATGTCCCCATCCTAAACGCACTAAATAGTTGATCAGCGCTTCTGGCAAATAACCTTCATCACGATATTGCATCACCGACACCGCACCATGGCGTTTGGATAATTTGGCTCCATCATCGCCCAAAATCATCGCACAGTGAGCAAATGTTGGAATCGTCGCTCCCATCGCCTGATAAATATTAATCTGACGAGGCGTGTTGTTGATATGGTCTTCACCGCGAATCACATGGGTAATCCCCATATCGACGTCATCTACCACGACACAGAAATTATACGTCGGTGAACCATCGGTACGACGAATAATTAAATCATCCAGTTGATCGTTACGAATTTCAATTCGGCCACGGATTTTATCATCAAAAATCACGCTGCCTTCTTTGGGATTTCGGAAACGAATCACGCATGGATCGCCCTCTTTTGCAGCTTCATTCACCGCTTTGATTTTAGGATGATTGGCATCATAACGAGGCATCTCTTTGTTCGATTCTTGCTCGGCACGAATCTCATCAAGCAGCTCTTTGGAGGCGTAACACTTATACGCTTTATTCTCAGCCAATAGCTGTTCAACCACTTGGTTGTAACGGTCAAAACGCTTCGTTTGATAGTAAGGCCCCTCATCCCACTCGAGGCCCAGCCACGTCATCCCCTCAAGAATCGCATCGACTGCCGCTTGAGTAGAACGCTCGAGATCGGTATCTTCAATACGTAGAACAAATTCACCACCTTGACTCTTCGCATAGAGCCAAGAATATAGAGCGGTACGAGCGCCCCCTACGTGTAGATAGCCTGTTGGGCTTGGAGCAAAACGAGTTTTAACCGTCATTATTGATTACCTTTTTCATAAACTTCAGCCAAAGCTTGGCATGAGCGAAATTTTGCGCGCCATTCTATCACTCCCACTGCACAGACCCAAGAAACTTCAAAAAAGTCATGATCATTCGCTTGACCTTACCTTAAGGTCAAGGTTTATCCTACTTCCAATCAGTCAGGAGAGATAACAATGCATCATTACGCTTTATCTTTATCAGGGTTAAACTGTATGGGCTGCGCGCGCAAGCTAGAGCGCCAATTACACAGTGAGTTTACCCTGCACATCCATTCGTTGTCGCCCACATTCATTGAACTCGATGTAGACACCTCGCTTGATAATCTGCTGCGCTGTATCGAGTCTTTAGGTTATCAAGCGACATTAAGTCAGTCGCTAACAAAAGAGGAAGCCTCGATTACGACGCCAACAACCGTTGGTGACAGCGCAAAAGAACCTATCCCCCTCGAACCGACATCAGCGACAATTAGCACCTATTTATTGATTGAAGGAATGACTTGTGCCAGTTGTGTGGCTTCGGTAGAGAAGGCCCTCACTGCACTTCCCGGTGTTAATAAAGTACAAGTCAATTTAGCCGAGCAAAGTGCATTAGTACTCAGTCAGCAACCACTCACTGAGCAGTTATTAATCGCAGTAAAACAAGCAGGTTATCAAGCTCAATCGGTCGATGATCCTCTTGAACAGCAAACTAAACAGCAACAACAATTGACGATGATGCAACGATTACACCAACGCAACGCGATGATAGGCCTTGTACTTGGTGGCCCGATGATGCTGTGGGGGATGGCTGGCGGTAGCATGATGATCGATAATCGCTATGATCAACTAGGTTGGGGACTGATTGGCGTGGCATGCTTAGCAATGCTCGCCACTGCAGGACGTGTGTTTTTTGTCAATGCTTGGCAAGCACTACTCCACCGTCGAGCCACGATGGATAGCTTGGTTGCTTTAGGAACGGGAGCAGCATGGTTTTATTCGGTGTTAGTGGTTGTCTTTCCTGAATGGTTTCCCGCCGCAGCGCGGCATGTCTATTTTGAAGCTTCAGCGATGATCATTGGTCTTATCTCTCTGGGTCATTATATTGAAACGAAAGCCAAATCAAGAACCACCCAATCGCTGCAAGCCTTAATCAATCTACAGCCACAACAAGCCATCTTGGTGACGGATCAAGGTGAACAAATCATGGCTATTGCTCACATACAGCAGGGTATGATGCTGCGTATTAAACCCGGAGCAAAAGTTCCAGTTGATGGTGTAGTGATCGACGGCGATTCTTATATTGATGAAGCGATGCTGACTGGTGAGCCGATTCCCGCCCATAAAATACCGGGCAATACCGTTTCCGCAGGTACCATCAATCAAGATGGCAGTTTATTAATTGAAGCCACAGGGATCGGTTCACAAACCATGTTGGCTCGTATTATTCAAATGGTACGTCAAGCACAAAGCAGCAAACCTGCCATTGCCAAACTGGCCGACCAAATTTCGGCCGTATTTGTCCCTATCGTGGTGGTGATAGCTTGTATTGCAGCGGCAATCTGGTTTTGGTTTGGTCCAGATCCTAAAGCCAGTTATATGCTCGTGGTCGCAACCACCGTGTTGATCATCGCTTGCCCCTGTGCCCTCGGTTTGGCAACACCACTTTCCGTTACGGTTGGTATCGGTAAAGCAGCAGAAATGGGCATACTGATTCGTGATGCCAACGTTTTACAATTAGCCAGTAACATCGATACTGTGGTTTTTGATAAAACGGGCACGTTAACGCAAGGCAAACCTAGCGTTCAACACGTCGTTAGCTTTGAAGATGACGAATCGGCATTGCTCAGTTTAGCCTTTGGCTTAGAGCAGTATTCAGAGCACCCACTGGCTAAAGCCATTTGCGAATACGCACAGCAGTACAGTGGAACGGCCGCAAATATTGCACAGTTTGAGAATCAGCGTGGTAAAGGCGTTCAAGCGTCTTATCAAGGTGATACGGTACATTTAGGCTCATTAAGCTACATGCAAGAGCTCGCTATCGATCTCAGTGTTGCGCAAAGTACCATTCAATATTTTGCGGATCAGGCATGGACTCCCGTCGCTATCGCTCGACACCAGCAGTTGATTGGGATGATAGCCATTGCTGACCCTATCAAAGCCAGCGCAGCCAAAGCCGTTAAAGCACTACAACAAATGGGGATTCATACGGTAATGCTGACTGGCGATCAGTACAGTGTTGCCGAGTCAATCGCCAAGCAACTAGGTATCGATCAAGTCATTGCCCAAGTCCTACCTGAACAAAAGGCGCAGCATATTGAGCAGTTACAGCATCAAGGCCGGCACGTAGCGATGGTTGGAGATGGCATCAATGATGCACCTGCTCTGGCACAGGCAAATATTGGTATCGCAATGGGCAGCGGCAGTGATGTGGCGATAGAAAGCGCACAAATGACATTACTGAACTCTTCACCGTTAGCCGTCGTCAATGCCATCGACCTGTCTAAAGCGACCTTAAGGAATATGCAACAAAATCTATTTGGTGCTTTCATTTATAATACGCTCGGTATCCCAATTGCGGCTGGAATACTCTATCCGGCATTTGGTTTTTTACTCAGTCCGGTCGTGGCTGGTGCCGCAATGGCTTTATCTTCAATTACTGTCGTAACCAATGCTAACCGCCTTCGTTTTAGCAAAGTACGCTACCATGATTGATGGCTAAACACTCAGAAGATAAAAAAAGCCTCTCGATAGAGAGGCTTGAGCGTATATCATTCGTTTATGACAGTAACCCGACTGAATCGCATTCCGCTTGCCGACGTCGAACGAAGCGCGACTTCGCCACTCACTTGAGGAGGATTGCTAGCATCAAAATCAGACCATTGCTGTCCATCCAATGAATATTGCAGGCTCACACCTGGAAATTGAACATTCATGGCTAAATAGCCATTATCGATACGTGCTCCCGGTACTGGTAGACGGTAATCGATACCCGCTTTTTCAAGCTTCGCCAATTCACGCTGACCCAGCACGTTGGCAAAGCGGTTGTAATCTTGGTTAAGCGCTGCTTGGTTAACAAGTTGGCTGTCTTGTGAATACTCAACCCCTACTTTGTAGTCATTTTCCCACTCAGCTCGGTGCCACGCACGTTCAGCCGCGGCTAATACGCGAGGGAATACCATGTACTCATATTGCTCATCATTGCGCACCGTCTCAGACCAAAGCTGTGCCGATAGACCATAGAAGGGTTTGCCTTGTACTTCACCTTTGCCCATAAAACCATTCCCGTCGCGATCGAGTGAAGTTTCCGCATTTTGTGGCATATTCTCAGGTGCGAAACTGAACATTTTACGCGTATCGGTAGCACGTGTTGCCCAATAGTAGCCGCGCTCTTTTGGATCGGCTTCATACGGCATATCCATATAAACGTAATCTGGGTTAGAAACAATAACGTCATAGCCTTGTTTGGCCCATTCGTAAACCGATGCGCTGCCGCCCCAATATAGAGTGTCCCAGAAGTTAACACGTTTATTCGTGGTGGCGAAAGCTTCTGGACCTTCACTGTACTTCAGACCATCTTGCCACGCTTGGAAGCTTGGGATGCCTTTCTCAGCGACAATTTTAGAGACTTGCTCTGCAAAGAAACTTGGCAGGTGACCAAAGTCGCTTACGGTACCGTCTGCAATCAGTATCTGACATTGTGGCGACTGTGCGAATGGCTTGTCTTGCTTAGCGAGATCTATCGTGCCTTTCCAGTCAACTTTATCTTGAGCGTTTACGTCTTGAAAGCCTGCGCCAAGCTTGATGTTTTTCGCTTCGTCGCCACCAAAGTGCCATGTGGTTAGCGGTGCACCTGCTTCGATGTGCATGGCGGCCACTTCAGAAATCACTTTATCGACAAAGCGCGTTGATGATTCAAGACAAGGATTGATGAAGCTTTGTTTATCATAGAACTGAACCGTGGTCACATTTGAAGTATCTTGCGGATCCATCAAACGGTATTCATTCGCTTGTATTTGCTTACCTTGTGCCATTAATCGCTCGTAACGTGCTTCCATTGAAACCACCGCTGCGCGAGCGTGCGCTGGCATATCAATTTCAGGAATGACTTCAATATGGCGCGCTTTGGCGTACTTAACAATATCGATATAATCGGCTTTACTGAAATAACCAGAGCCAAAGTTATCCGATGTCGGTCCAGAGCCTAGCTGAGGCAACAAGCAATGCTTCTCTTCCAGATCAAAACAACGCTTAGCGCCTACCTCGGTCAATTCTGGCAAACCGGGGATTTCTAGACGCCACCCTTCATCATCGGTTAAATGAAGATGAAGTTTATTCATCTTGTACGCCGCCATTTGGTCTAGCGTAGCTAAAATGGCTTGCTTGGAATGAAAATTACGCGCGACATCAACCATTACGCCGCGATACTCAAAACGAGGAGCATCTTGAATAAACAGCTGTGGTAAAGCATCAGGCTGTTGGCTGTCGATAAGACCAAAGATAGATTGTACTGCGTAAAAAGCACCCGCCTGGTCAAACGCTTTAATCACAATACCGTCGCCTTTGATGGTCAACTCATAAGCCCCTGATTTTGCTAATTCACCAGTGAAACCTGCAGGAACAACCGTAACGCTGACAGGAAGATCACCACGAACATTTATCCCGATCACGGCTGCGCGATGTTGAATTGCGCTGTATTGAGTGACATTGAATGCTTCTTTAGGCAACGCGATACCTGCCGCAATATCCACCACGCCTTGACCCGCTTCAACGAGCATTGGGGTTGGGAGTAACGTAGTGGAAACCTCTTGTTTTGCTAGGTCGGCATTCTGCTCAAAACGCGATATCGCGTTGGCAAAAACGTTATTGTCTTCTGGAGTCCGTTTTAAATTATTACCGTCAATACCGCTCACAAACGAAGCAATATCTTCGGTATTCAGCGATGCAATAAGCCTAGGCTCTGCATTAGGAGCGACCACAAAAGCACCTGGCATAAAATCAGTGTCAAACAGCGTCCAATATTCACCGATGAGTGGTAAAACAACCTCTTCACCCGCCGCAAAACCGGCAAATTTCTCTGTTGGCTCTAGTTTATGTAAATCACCCGTCACGCGAGAAATTTTAAACTGGTCATTCTCCACATCCAAAATCAAGCGAATACTGTGAAAGTAGATAGCCCAGTCTTTCGACTTTATCGCCTCACCTTGATTAAGAAGCGTCATATTAACCTTATTACATGAAGCCCATTCTGCACCGAGAGCTTCACAAGCCAAGCCGTCATTAGCGCCGTGGTTTGTGACGACGTGATATTGAATACCCAAATTGCCCGCCAGTGAATTGACTAGCGCTTGATTAGACGTGCCCATCATTGAACATCCCGCTAATACTGCGGTGACTGAAATGGCGATTACACTCTTGTTCAACATAGAATTACCTTCTTTCGGTTGGAAATACAGGAAGGAGTAAACTCTTTTTCCTCCCTTGATGACGGCATTATCCGATGATTGCCATGATTCATCTTCCAACCATAACGTGAGTTATTTTGCGGCGTAAAATTAATCATACTAAGCAGTGATCACGTTCAAATTTTAGGTTTTATGAAAATAAAAAATCATTATTTATCATTAGGTTAAAGTTAACGTCAAAATCGACACTTCTATTTTGACGAGATTACTGCGATCTCAATCACATCAATGTCATAATCCCACCTACTTATTGAGATAATGATCACTTTTCGTAGCAGCAATCGCTGATCGTCAACTTAAAAATAAAAGTAAATTTGTGATTAAGATCTTAAGTTTATAGTCATTCTGATTATGTTATTTACGCTAGAGTATCTCTTTAACTCAAGTTTAAGGTGAACGCTATTTTGTTGAATTCTCGATTACTCTCTTATTTAGCCATTTTTTTCGCCTTAGGCCTTCATGCTGAGCCACTCTACTGGCAAGCAACAAAAGGAAATTTGTCTTTTGATATCGTTGGGTCTATCCATGTGGGTAAATCATCCATGTACCCCTTGCCGAGCACTTTGTATGAACGCCTCGCAACCAGCAATGGTTTAATTATTGAAGTCGACCTAAGTGATTTGAAGGCTATTACCTATCCAATCCCTTCCGTAACCAGTCAACAAATACTGACCACACAACAATATCGTCAGTTGGATAATATGGCGCAACGACTCAAACAAAACACAGATAGATTGGCCAATCTTCCACCATGGAGTAGCGCGCTACAACTGCAGTTTTTACATCTCCATCAGCTGGGTTATTCTGCAGAACAAGGGGTTGACCTACATTTTATTCGTCAAGCCAAGCAAATCGGTATAACGCTACTTCCTTTAGAGACCGCACAATATCAAATCGATGTGTTAACGAATTTACCTAATGACGGACAAGAGCTATTGATAGCGCTACTCGATGAATGGGAAAACCAACACAGCATGACTGAATGTCTGCTCGAAAGCTGGCAAAGTGGCGATAGCGTAAAGCTAGAACAGCTTTTAAAACAGACGAAGATGTCAGCTGAGATGGAAGATTCATTGATTATCAAGCGCAATCATCAATGGGTAGATAAGCTAATTTCGCCAGACTTTCTTCCTTCATCATCTGGCCATTATCTCGTTGTCGTGGGGACACTTCATTTGGTGGGGAAAGATAATGTATTAACGTTATTGCAAGACCAAGGTTTTGATCTCATTCAACGTAATCAAAGCCAACAAGCAACTTGTTTTCCAGCTAAGCAATAACGAAAAAGCCCCAGCACAATGGCTGAGGCCTTAAATATGGTCGGTGAAGAGGGATTCGAACCCCCGACCCTCTGGTCCCAAACCAGATGCGCTACCAAGCTGCGCTATTCACCGAATTGATTTTTTACTTTAGATTAGCGAAAGAAGAAACTTCTCTGGCCCGCTATTCCTAAACTCAGAGATGCGCGACCAAGCTGCGCCATTCACCGTTCTATGTTGGGTATGTTACCGATTCTTTTTTGTGAAGCAAGTCCTTTTCGACGCTTTTCAATTTTCCGGATGACGTTCGAACAAAACTTAAACAAAGCGAACAAAACGTGACTCAATGCACGCAAACTTAAACATAAATGCAACTAATTAACTACATTTGATCTAGATCAGCGTCAAACCTTGGGCAGGGTTTTAAGGTGTCAGGGTCTTTAAACACTTTGTGAGAAACAGAGACGTCAGACCTAAGTAACGACTGGGTAATGCTATCCGCTTAATCTACAGACGGTCAGCCTCAGGCTACTTTTAGCCAGTTTAGTGGTTTACAAAGTGATCAAGGACAAATCTCCTCACTAGATCGCTTAGCTTCGATTGTTAAATAGTCTCACGCTATGCACCGAAGTAGATAATTTGTCTACTTCGGTTTTTTTTAATAACAAACTGATCAACGCTTTCTCTGCATCGGTATAATCAACTTACCAAGCCAATTGCGAATTTAAGGTGTGATGATGCCTAACGATGATTTAGAACTATTTCAGCAAATGATGGATGATGTGAAACCACTGGCTCACGATGTCGCACAACTTAACAAACCGCATACTATCACCGAAGCACAACTCGCCAAACGCCAAGCAGCCATCACGTTATCGACGCAAGAACCGGATTATCTTTCCATCGATTGCGCCGCCATGCTCAAACCTGATGACATCATTGAATATAAAAAAGCAGGTATTCAGGATGGGGTGTATAAGAAACTCCGCTTAGGTAAATACCCCTTACAAGCACGACTAGACTTACATCGAAAAACCCTCAAACAAGCTCGCGACGAAGTGATTCACTTTATCGCTCAATGCATAAAAATGGACTTGCGAACCGTGCTCATCGTCCATGGTCGAGGGGAGCGCTCTACCCCACAAGCGTTAATGAAAAGCTTTGTCGCCAGCTGGTTAACTCAAATTGATGAAGTACAATGCGCGCATAGTGCACAACGCTTTCACGGTGGAAGTGGTGCGGTTTATCTGCTGTTAAAGAAAAGTAAAAATCAGAAAAGTGAGAATCGAGAACGCCATCAAAAACGGCTTGGTTAAAGTGCAATAACTGGTAAAATGCTCCGTTCATCTACTTCATTTCATTTTTTCACCATTCCGTTGAGAAACGTCAGGAGTTTTCATGTCATCGTTAACCGAAAAACGCTTAAATAAATACATTAGTGAAACGGGCTTTTGTTCGCGCCGTGAGGCCGACAAACTGATTGAGCAAGGTCGTGTAACCATTAATGGGCAACTGCCACCAATGGGCAGCAAAGTCACTGAACACGACCAAGTATGCATTGATGGCAAACCGGTCGGCTATAAAGAAAAACCAATTTATATTGCGTTAAATAAACCGACTGGCATCACCTGTACCACCGAACGAGATGTCCCTGGTAATATTGTCGATTTTATTGGACACAATAAACGTATATTCCCCATCGGTCGCCTCGATAAACCCTCTGATGGGTTGATTTTTTTGACTAATGACGGTGATATCGTTAATAAAATTTTACGTGCCGGTAATAACCACGAAAAGGAATACGTGGTACGGGTCAATAAACCGATTAGTGCAGAATTTATTCGTCAAATGTCTGCGGGGGTCAATATTCTTGATACCGTCACCCTACCGTGTAAAGTGGTTCAAGAGACCCAGTACTCATTTAGAATTATCCTTACCCAAGGATTAAATAGACAAATTCGTCGCATGTGTGAAGCACTGGGTTATGAAGTGTTTAAACTACGTCGTGTACGTATTATGAACATCACACTAGATGGCATACCGAATGGTCAATGGCGTTATTTAACCGATGCCGAAGTCAATGAGATCCTCGCGATGTGCGAAAGCTCAGTCAGTACTGAAGAGGCATCAAAAACCGATAGTTCAGGTAAACAGATCCGCAAAGCCACCGATGCAAAATTGTTTGATAGTCGACTGGCGCAATCCAAAACCACCGCCGAAGCTCCCCATAAAACTTATCAGGGGCGTCAAGCCAATGAGTTTCGTCATGCGCCAAATTCAAAAAAAGGGCGAGAACAGCGCCAGCAGCACAGCGACGTTAAACGTAACGACAATACCGCTCGCTCTGCACGCCGTAATCCAACCCGAAAAGCCGGCACGCTGAGCTTGAAAAAATAGCAGACCTTGAAACATGATGAGGAGCCAAGGCTCCTCATCATGTTTGTATCATTTAGCGAATTAAAAAACGCCGTTATTTAGTACCAAAAATCTTATCGCCAGCATCTCCCAAACCAGGCACGATATAGCCTTTGTCATTGAGTTTCTCATCAATGGCGGCGGTGTAAAGTTCAACATCTGGATGCACTTTTTTCAGTGCTTCAATGCCTTCTGGCGCTGCGACCAAGACTAGCACTTTTATTTGATTACATCCTTTCTCTTTTAGAAGATCAATCGTTGCAATCATCGAGCCACCAGTCGCCAACATAGGGTCAACCACCAGCGCAATACGCTCTTCAATGTTCGATGCCAATTTATTAAAGTAAGGCACTGGCTCAAGTGTTTCTTCATCACGGTAGATGCCGACAACACTGATTCTTGCGCTAGGAATATGCTCTAGTACCCCATCCATCATACCAAGGCCCGCACGTAGAATCGGGACAACCGTGACCTTCTTACCTTTAATTTGATCAACAGCAACAGGACCATCCCAGCCTTCAATCGTCACTTTTTCTGTCTCAAAATCTGAAGTCGCTTCATAAGTTAATAAACTGGCAACCTCAGTCGCTAGCTCACGAAAACGTTTAGTGCTGATATCACCTTCTCGCATTAAACCCAGTTTATGTTTGACTAGAGGGTGTTTCACTTCAACAACTTTCATTTTCATCTCCGGCATAATTTAAATAAACTTTTCGATTATACACGCATTTCTACCTATTTTAAGCGTTTAAATCTGGATAAAAAAACTGACGCAAACGTTTTCCTTTTTGATTTAAGCCCTGTAGAATAGCGGCGTTTTCATATCCAATTAGATCGAGGACTTCCCCCGTGAGCGGTAACAACACTTCTCTTAGCTACAAAGATGCCGGTGTAGATATTGATGCAGGCAACGCACTGGTTGAACGAATTAAAGGCGCAGTAAAGCGTACTCGTCGTCCTGAAGTTATGGGTGGCCTTGGCGGCTTTGGTGCCCTGTGTGAACTTCCAAGTAAATACAAGCATCCGGTTTTGGTTTCTGGGACCGATGGCGTAGGGACAAAACTACGCTTAGCTTTGGATATGAAAAAACACGACACCATCGGCATCGATTTAGTGGCGATGTGCGTCAATGATTTGATCGTACAAGGTGCAGAACCGCTGTTTTTCCTTGATTACTATGCGACCGGAAAACTGGACGTCGATACAGCAGCGGATGTCGTCTCTGGGATTGCCGATGGCTGTGTCCAAGCGGGATGCGCGTTAATCGGCGGAGAAACAGCAGAGATGCCGGGAATGTACGAAGGCGAAGACTATGACGTCGCTGGGTTCTGTGTCGGTGTGGTTGAGAAAGAAGCGATTATCGATGGTTCCAAAGTGGCTGTGGGTGATGCACTCATCGCTGTCGGTTCCAGTGGTCCTCACTCTAATGGCTACTCACTGATCCGTAAAATTCTTGAAGTCTCGGGCGCTGATAAGAATGAACAATTGGCTGGTAAAACCATCGGTGAACATTTACTTGAACCAACCCGAATTTATATAAAATCTGGCTTAAAGCTGATTGCTGAACATGATATTCACGCCATTTCTCATATTACTGGCGGCGGTTTCTGGGAAAACATCCCACGAGTATTACCGCAAGGAACTAAAGCGGTGATTGATGGTAGCAGTTGGCAATGGCCAGCGATTTTCACTTGGCTACAAGAGAAAGGCAATGTAGCAACGCGTGAAATGTATCGTACGTTCAACTGTGGCGTCGGCTTAGTGATTGCCCTACCTCAAGCCCAAGCACAAGCGGCGGTTGAGCTGCTACAGCAAGAAGGTGAAACGGCATGGGTTATCGGTCAGATTGCTCAAGCACAAACCAATGAAGAGCAAGTAGAGATCAAATAATTCATGAAAAGTATTGTTGTTTTAGTTTCAGGAAATGGTTCTAATTTACAAGCGATCATCGATGCTTGTGAGACAAGTATCCATAATGGCAAAGTAACGGCTGTTTTTTCAAACAAAGCAACAGCATACGCTTTAGAGCGAGCAAAAAAAGCGGGAGCCGCAGCACATTTTATTGATCCGAAGGCCTATGAAACTCGTGATGCATTTGACGCTGATTTAATGAAGTGGATGGATGAATATGCGCCAGATTTAGTGGTACTCGCTGGCTATATGCGTATCTTAAGTAGTGATTTTGTTCGTCATTATTTTGGTCGGATGATCAATATCCATCCCTCATTACTGCCTAAGTACCCAGGGTTAAACACTTATCAAAGAGCCATTCATGCTGGCGATGAAGAACACGGTACTAGCGTCCACTTTGTTACTGAGCAATTGGATGGCGGCCCGGTGATTTTACAAGCCAAAGTGCCTATTTTTGATAACGATACGGTAGAAAGCCTGACTGCTCGAGTACAATCTCAGGAGTATCGGATCTATCCCTTAGTCGTACAGTGGTTTGTCGAAGGACGCTTAACCATGACGAATGGCAAAGCCCTTTTGGATGGTCATATTTTAGGGATTCACGGCTACGCGGATCAGTAGCTCACGCCACGACATAACCAAGGGGAGTATCAACTCCCCTTGGTATTAATGAAACTCTTTAGCCTAACGGTTCAGTCGGGGCCTGATTACCCGGCTTGGCTTGGGCAAAGGCGACCGCTGTCAATTGGTCAACATTCGTCGCCACTCGCTCACCTAAGTGGAACAAATTAAACTCGCCTGGCTTCATACGTTGCCATATTTCATTTCCTGTCAAAGGTTGAGTAGCAATCACCGAGACTACATCATTAGGCGTCGTCTCTTCTTGAAAATTCACTTCAACATCTTCATCAATCAATGCTGCATGACCAAAGGGTGCACGACGAGTGATCCAGTACAGATGGTTAGTACAATAACTCATCAGATAATCGCCATCAGACAAAAGCATATTAAATACGCCTTTATCACGCAGTTGATCGCATAATTGACTCACATACTGGAAAACCGACAGCATATTGTCGGGGATCTGCGGGTAACGCTGCTCTAACTTATCCAGTAACCAACAAAATGCCGCTTCACTATCAGTTTGACCAACCGGGCGATGACGCCCTTGCGCCAAACGCTGATAATCAACCAGTTGACCATTATGCGCAAAAGTCCAATATCGCCCCCATAATTCACGCGTGAACGGGTGGGTATTTTCTAAGTTAACCGCCCCACGATTCGCTTGACGAATATGGCTAATCACTGCACAACTTTTTATCGGATAGTTCTGCACCAACTGAGCGATTTGTGACTGACAACTGGGCGCTGGATCTTTAAACGTCCGAAAACCACGACCTTCATAAAAGGTTATCCCCCATCCATCACGATGGGGACCCGTTTTACCGCCGCGTTGCATTAAACCCGTAAAGCTAAAGCAGATATCGGTCGGAACATTGGCACTCATACCGAGTAATTCACACATGGTTTATATCACTCCTAATAAACCCTCGGCGATTAGATTCACTCTCAGCAAACCCATCGTTCGATTTATGCCATCTCTTTTTCAATCAGTTGGATAACAATGTGAATGATTTTAATGTGCACCTCTTGGATGCGATCAGCATAACCAAAATGTGGAACGCGAATTTCTACATCAGCAAGGCCAGCCATTTTTCCACCATCTTTTCCGGTTAGGGCAATCGTCTTCATCCCTTTTGCCTTCGCCGCTTCAATCGCTTTTAAAATGTTGCCTGAATTACCTGAAGTAGAAAGACCAAACAGCACGTCGCCTTTGCTTCCCACCGCTTCTACGTAGCGCGAAAAAACGTAGTCATAACCAAAATCATTACTTACACAAGAAAGATGGCTGGGATCTGAAATCGCAATTCCAGGATAACCCGGACGATTGTCACGATAACGACCCGTTAACTCTTCAGCAAAATGCATCGCATCACAATGCGAGCCGCCATTACCACAAGACAGTACTTTCCCACCCTGTTTAAAAGAATCAGCAATCATTTTTGCTGCAGCTTCAATTTGCGCAATATTGTGATCATCGCTTAAAAAGGCATTCAATACTTCGGCGGCTTCATTAAGTTCACTGCGAATTAAATCATGATACATAATCTGGTCTCTTGGTTATTCTGCTGACAGGTAAGTTTCAATTAGGGAAACTCAGGTATGTCATTGAGTTTACCCAAACGAGATTCTCTGTCGAGAGTCTGTTCTCAACAAATTGACCGAATCCGATGATATTTTCTATGCAAAATTGACGCTTGACGCACAATTTGCAGTTTTCTTTTCACTGAGATCACTTTTTGACCGGCTTGATGTTTTACATTTCATTAATATATTGATTACAATCCTACTGGTTAGACCACTTCACCCATCAGGTCTCATTGAGTCTGTAAAAGGAAATAATTATGGATATCTTGCTCTCTGCACTCGGCATATTGCTGGTATTAAGCGCTTGCTTATACCATCGTACGTCGCTATTTACTGGATTAGTCGCTTTAACCCTAACCATGTTTGGCTTAACCCTGTTTGGCCCGATTGGTTTCTTTGGCTGGGTTATCTATCTAGCGGCAGTCGCTATTTTTGCCGTTCCATCCGTTCGCCAAAGCTTAATCAGCGGGAAAGCTCTACGGGTTTTTAAAAAAGTATTACCTGCCATGTCACAAACGGAAAAAGAAGCACTCGAAGCGGGTACCGTGTGGTGGGAAGCCGAGCTGTTTAAAGGTAAACCAGACTGGCAACAACTGAAAAATATCAAAGCTCCAACACTGAGTGCCGAAGAACAGGCTTTCCTTGATGGCCCAGTTAACGAAGTCTGCGCGATGGTGAATGACTATCAAGTCACTCACGAGTTGGCCGACTTACCCCCTGAAGTCTGGCAATATCTGAAAGATCATAAATTTTTTGCGATGATCATTAAGAAAAAATACGGCGGTTTAGAATTTTCAGCTTATGCACAATCTCTGGTATTGCAAAAATTAACCGGCGTTTCTGGAGTGCTTTCCTCCACCGTTGGTGTTCCGAACTCTTTAGGCCCAGGTGAGCTGTTGCAACATTATGGTACTCAAGAGCAGAAAGACTACTATTTACCTCGCCTCGCGGAAGGTAAAGAGATCCCCTGTTTTGCACTCACCAGCCCAGAAGCGGGATCGGATGCTGGATCTATTCCTGATTTTGGCGTGGTCTGCAAAGGCGAATGGGAAGGGAAAGAAGTGCTTGGTATGCGTCTCACCTGGAACAAGCGTTATATCACTTTAGCCCCCGTCGCTACCGTACTTGGCTTAGCTTTTAAACTGCGAGATCCTGATGGTCTACTAGGAGATACGCCTGAGCTGGGCATCACCTGTGCTTTGATACCCACTCACTTAAAAGGGGTTGAGATTGGTAATCGTCATTTCCCGCTCAATGTGCCTTTCCAAAATGGTCCAACCCGAGCGACCGATCTTTTTGTTCCCCTTGATTTCATCATTGGTGGGCCAAAAATGGCTGGGCAAGGCTGGCGTATGCTCGTTGAGTGTTTATCGGTTGGTCGTGGTATTACTCTTCCCTCCAACTCAACGGGAGGCCTAAAAACCGCCGCCCTAGCAACCGGAGCTTATGCGCGTATTCGCCGTCAGTTCAAGCAACCGATTGGTCAAATGGAAGGCATAGAAGAACCGCTCGCGCGTTTAGGGGGCAACGCTTATGTGATGGATGCAGCGAGTAATTTAACCGTAGCAGGCATCGATTTAGGCGAAAAACCTTCCGTTATTTCAGCGATAGTGAAGTACCACTGTACTCATCGTGGTCAACGTTCAATTATTGATGCGATGGACATCGTCGGCGGAAAAGGGATCTGCTTAGGCCCTGCCAACTTTTTAGCGCGTAGTTACCAAGGTTCACCGATTGCCATTACCGTTGAAGGGGCGAATATTTTAACTCGTTCCATGATCATCTTTGGTCAGGGAGCCATTCGCTGCCATCCTTATGTACTAAAAGAGATGGAAGCCGCTTACTCAGACCGTTCAGACGCTGTAGAGCAGTTTGACCAAGCTCTCGCTGGCCATGTTTCCTTTACTTTAAGTAACCTGGTGCGCAGTATTTGGTTTGGGATTACCGATGGCTATGGATCGGCAGCGCCAAGCAAAGGCCCCACCAAGCGTTATTACCAAAAACTTAATCGTTACAGTGCCAACTTAGCATTACTGGCCGACATTTCGATGGCGGTATTGGGTGGTTCACTCAAACGTAGAGAGCGCTTATCCGCCCGCCTTGGAGACATATTAAGTCAATTGTACTTAAGCTCTGCGACTCTAAAACGCTTTGAAAATGATGGACGACCAAGTGAAGATTTACCATTCGTTCATTGGGGACTTCAAGATAGTTTGAAGCAAACTGAATTAGCGATTGATGAGTTCTTAGCTAACTTCCCTAATCCTGTTATTGGTAAGTTGCTTCGCGTTCTGATTATGCCTATTGGACGAGTTCGCAAAGCGCCCAATGACCATTTGGATAGTCAGGTTGCTCAGATCTTACAAACCCCTAGTGCTGCACGTTCACGCTTAGGACGTAATCAATACTTACTGCCAACCGAACACAACCCAGCAGGTAAGATAGAACAAGCGTTGAGTATTATTCTCCAAGCTGAGCCAATCTTTACTAAGATGTGTGACGCGCTCAATCAGCGTCGCCCTTTTACTCAGTTGGATCAGCTAGCGAAAATCGGATTAGAGAAGCAGTTGCTTACTCAGTGGGAAGCGGATCTATTGATTGAAGCTGAGGCCCATCGCCTATACACGATTAACGTTGATGATTTTGACCCGCAGGAACTTGCAGCAAAAAAGTCTCACCCCAAACTCGAAGAAGTCGCGTAACTTCAAACGAGAAAAAGGGGACCACTCAATCAGAAAAAACGAGCGTTTAGCGTTTGCTCAATAAACAAAAAAGGAGGCTTGCCTCCTTTTTTGTTGCGGTTATTTTCTTTTCTTCACGATTGTGGTTTACGGTTTTTTCGGAATATTTAGATTCATCTCTTGTATGGCTACCGCTTTCGCTTTCAGCTTACGACGAATAAACCACCCAGCAAGCGCAACAATAATAACGAAAAGATTACCCAAAATAATGTACATCATCGTACGGCGGCGAGATTGCTCTCGCATATGTTGAATGAGCTTTTCTTGCTCTAAACGACGAAGATTTTCTAACTCAGCTTCTTGCATACGCCGAGTCGTCGCTAAATCAATTTCACTGACCACCCCATAGGTTTGCTCTCGAATGGGGAAGATGAGTGGTCTTTGGGTTGCTAAATCCGTCGCATAAACTTGCCCATTCCACGCAAAATTACCAAATTGCTTCTCATTAGGAACCATTAGAACAACGCCTAAACCAGAGGGGTCGGCTTGCCCTTGGGCAAGAAATGGCGGTTGTCCTAATTCTCGATGCTCGATATGCGCAACCATAGAACCAGGCTCTATCATGCCTCGTTCACCATTAAAACTAATTTGATGAGCAACACCTTGAGTTCGTGACTGGATAAAGGTGGCCACAACTGGAGCGGGATAAACCAAAATTACCTGTTCTTGAGCACGTAAAAAGACACCATTGCCCGAAGTGATGCGCACACGGTACTTACCCGGTTCAGGAGTTATCGGTAAAGCGACGGTAAAAACACCATCACCCGGCTTTTCATCTAATCCTCGACCATCATCGGTAAATTGCCCAATTACTTCGGGAATTGGACGCATTTCTTGAGGTAACTGTTGTTCATCGTCGACATAACGAGTAAAGGTCACGGTAAGCTTAACCCGATCAAGGAAATCTCTTAATAACAGCGGCTCGCCGTCCGAGGTTAAACGCGCGGTAAATTTAATCGTTTCATCTTGATATAAGCGATGCGGTAATTGATCAGTTTCCAATTGCAAATGCGAAATCAAACGCACGTGGTTATTGGGCAAAATCTGGCCTATAGCTTGCCACGGCCCCGGCATCGGTTTATCAATCGAAACGATATCCATTGATGACTCTTGATACCATCGAACGTAATCAGGGTGACGAGAAGCATAATACTTAAAACCGTCTGGGCGAACTAATACCACAGGACGGGAGTTTTGCTCTCGATAAATGACAAAGGTGATTTGTGAAATCGTAGGATCCACCCGAAAACGGTTATCAAGCAAGGTAAGCGATGATTCATTGCTGGCAAAACTTCCTATACTGCATAACAAACTCAGTATCACTATTCCTAGCCGTAACATACTCTCTCCTACTGACGCCAGAGGCAAATTCCACTTTTTTCAACCACATCCAAACGTTGTTGGTGAGCTTCTATTTCATCGGCCGATGCACGTAAAACCTTAAGGTTTTTCCTCTCACCTTGTACGCGCTGCACAAAACTCCCAGCCGGCTCGCCACTTTGTGAACTAGCAGAAAACTGTAATGAAGTCTGCCCACCAGTCATTAATAAATAAACATCAGCGAGGATTTCCGCATCGAGCAAAGCGCCGTGCAAGGTTCGATGTGAATTATCTATCCCATAGCGATCACAAAGAATATCGAGGTTATTGCGCTTACCGGGGAAGATTTTCTTCGCCATCGCCAAGGTATCGGTAATTTTGCAATACTGCTCAGTTTTGCCAATCGCAGGGTTGACTTTGGCGAACTCATAATCCATAAAGCCGACGTCAAATGACGCGTTATGAGCCACTAACTCCGCCCCTTTGATAAAGTCTAAAAACTCCTGATGGACTTCTTTATATTGCGGCTTATCGACTAAGAAGGCATCGGTAATACCATGAACTTCAATTGCTTGCGGTTGAATCTCACGATCTGGTTTTAAATAAACATGGAAATGCCGTCCGGTTAATTTCCGATCGATAATTTCAACCGCGCCGATCTCAATGATCCGATGGCCTTCATAATGAGGTCCGCCTTCAAAGTTCATACCTGTCGTTTCGGTATCAAGTACCACAATACGATTGTGTTGCGAATTGCTGCTAGTATTCATAAGGATATCTATGTCAGACTATGCCAATTGTGTGAATAATCCAATAGTATCAAATCATGAACAAACAAGTGGAAATTTTCACTGATGGGTCGTGTTTAGGCAATCCTGGCCCGGGTGGCTATGGCGTAGTGTTACGCTATAAAAAAACTGAAAAGACCTTATCGAAGGGCTATCGCCTCACCACCAATAATCGAATGGAAATGCTCGCGGCGGTCATCGCTCTACAAAGCTTAAAAGAGCCCTGCGATGTCATCCTAACCACCGACAGCCAATATGTTCGTCAAGGCATCACTCAATGGATTCATAACTGGAAACAACGAGGCTGGAAAACGGCGGATAAAAAACCAGTGAAAAATGCCGACTTATGGCAAGCCTTAGAAAAAGAAACCGCGCGACATCAGGTCGATTGGCGCTGGGTAAAAGGGCATGCCGGTCACCGTGAAAATGAAATGTGTGATCAATTGGCACGTAGCGCGGCGGAAAACCCAACGGAAGACGATGTCGGTTATCAACCCTAAATTCATGACTATTAAGTCAACTTAGAATGGCACATAGGCTCGCTATCGTCTGGTTCAACCAGCGCTTGGAAATAGCATCAACTATTGATCTTCTGACTTGACCCGATAGTTAAAACCAACTGGCGAAAAACGTCGCTTCAAACGCCAGTGTGGTTTAATGGGTTTAAGTGGATAAGTTCGCTTGCGAGCAACAATAAAATATAAGCTTCCTAACGGACTTGCCCAGCCACCCATCGCATTTTCTAACCAGGCCCAAAGCGGACGATATTTCTGCATCGGAAAAAGCGCGTATTGATCACATTCTAAAACTTGATAGTTCAGCACACTGAGCCAATCTTTAATGCGGCTCGAAGTAAACATACGCCCACTCCAAGGAAGGTTATGTTTACGCCAAGGCATCATACTGGCAAGGCCAGTTAAACTGATCGGATTAAAACCAGTAATAATCACATAACCGTCATCAATCAATACTCGGTCGACTTCACGCAAGATACGGTGCGGGTCGTTACAGTAATCTAATTGATGGGCAATAATCGCAACATCAATGCTCTTTTCTAAAAAGGGTAAATCATAAGCATCAGCGATGACCGTATGGAGCGGATTATGGATATCCAGATGAACTTGGTGTTGAATAGTACAATTACTGCTGGACAGCTCACAGCTCAAACCGCCCAATTTTAGCATGTGATAACCGAAAAGCTTTGGACACCACTCGTCAAGCCGGGTTTGAATAGACTCACACACCCACTGGCCATTTTTTAGTTGGGACCAAGAGTGAGGACTCTCAATTTTTTTTTGACTGCGTGCTGGTTTCATTGCTAAATCGCTTTACCACGTGACTGGAGATAACTCATGTTACACATCAAAAGCATACCCGCATTTAACGATAATTACATCTGGCTGATTGAAAATAGCGATCGCCGTTGTGCGGTGGTCGATCCGGGGGATGCTCAACCTGTTTTAGCTTACCTACGACAGCAGGAATTAACCTTAGAAGCCATTCTGATCACCCATCATCATCATGATCATATCGGTGGCGTCGCCGAATTAGTCCGCCAATATCCTCATGTGGATGTTGTGGGGCCAGCTCAAGAACCCATTCCCACCCTCACTCATCCCGTTGAAGATGGTGATCAAATTGAATTATTTGACGAACGTTTTATGGTCTTAGGACTTCCTGGACACACTTTAGGCCATATTGGTTATGTCGGTGACAGTAAGCTTTTTTGTGGCGATGTGCTGTTTTCTGCAGGCTGTGGGCGGGTATTTGAAGGCACGATGGAACAAATGTTTTCCTCACTCAATAAATTATTAGCATTACCTGAGGAAACCGAAATCTATTGCGCTCATGAATACACCGCCAGTAACGTCGCTTTTGCGATGGCCGTTGAACCTGATAACGAACAGTTACAAATTTATCGCGACACCGTGATTCGCATGCGTGCACAAGGTCAAGCTACACTCCCCACCACCTTACAACGTGAAAAATGGGTCAATCCCTTCTTGCGTACCGGGGTTCCGAGCGTGATTAAGTCAGTAGCCAATCGTACTGAACAACATGATCCACTCGCTATTTTTAGCGCTTTACGTGAGTGGAAGAATGAATTTTAACGATTTGCTACTTGTCATCCGCTTAATACGACAAGTATTATCAGCAGCCAATTTATGACAAGGCTGTGTGATATGCGAGTACAATTCAGCTGGGTAATTGCACTGCTATTAGCAGGTTGCCAGCTTACCCAGCCAGAGATCGAGACCAGTTCAGAAACCAATCAACGCAAGGTAAAGCCAACCGATCAGCAGGTTCAAGTACAAAAGTCACCCAAAAAAACCGCTAAACCTCACGTCGTGGCGCCTAAAATTGACGTCCGCTCACCACAAGAGCAAGAGGATGTCTGGCAACGTATCGCGATGCAGCTAAGCATGCCGATTGCTGACGATCCTATGGTCGATTATTACCGTAACTGGTATCTCAATCATCCCAATCATCTCGCCACTGTTGCCAAACGTGCCGAACCGTTTCTGTACTTAATTACTGAAAAGATTGAACAACGCGAACTGCCGTTAGAGCTCGCTTTACTGCCAATCGTAGAAAGCTCCTTTGATGCCTTTGCTTACTCTCATGGCCAAGCCGCAGGGCTATGGCAGTTCGTACCAGCGACGGGCAACATGTTTGGTTTGGAGCAAAATTTTTGGTATGACGGCCGTCGAGATGTAGTTGCCGCCACTGATGCTGCGCTCGAATATTTAACCCGTTTGAATCAGCGTTTTGACGGCGACTGGTATTTGGCCATTGCGGCCTATAATAGTGGTGGCGGCCGGGTCTCGAGTGCAATAAGAAAAAATACTCGACTCGGTAAAGAGACCGACTTCTTCTCTTTAGATCTGCCCAAAGAAACCAGCAGTTATGTGCCTAAACTTCTCGCACTGGCAGATATTGTCGCCAATCAAGAACAGTATGGGATTTCCATTCCTAGTATTAGTAATCAACCCGTATTAGCCTTGGTTGATCCTCAAGAGCAGTTAGATTTAGCTATCGCGGCCAATTATGCGGGGATCAGCGTTAAAGAGTTACAAAGTTACAACCCTGCCTATAATCAATGGGCGACCGCCCCAGAAGGCCCACATCAACTGTTAATACCCGTCGATAGAGTCGATGAGTTTAGTGAACAAGTTGAATCAAACCGTGGTCAAGGGATGAAGTTGGTTCGCTATCAAGTACAAGCCGGCGATAGCTTGAGTGTGATTGCTCAGCGGCATAATACCACCACGCAAATCATTCAAACCGCTAATAACCTCACTAGCCATACCATTCGTGTCGGACAACATTTAATGATCCCAACCTCTGTCACCGATGAAGAGGCTTATGCATTAAGTGCTAATAATCGCCTAGCAAGAACACAGTCGTTAGCACGAGGTCAATACCAACTTAACCACACCGTACGCAGTGGGGAAAGCCTATGGACCATTGCTCGCGCGCACAATGTCTCTTACCAAGCTTTGGCGCGTTGGAATGCGATGAGCCCGCAAGATACGCTACGAGTCGGTCAACAACTGGTCATTTGGAAACAAAGTAGTGAAGGCGCAATTATTCGCACCGTGTTTTATCAAGTACGCAGTGGCGATACCTTAAGCGATATCGCTTCGCGTTTTAAAGTCAACACCCAAGATATCGTCAAGTGGAATGAGCTTGCTAATCAACGATATCTACAACCGGGACAACGCTTAAAACTGTACGTGGATGTAACGCAAGTAAGCGTGTGAATCGGTTCAGAGAGTGATACGTAACGTATCACTCTTTTTTCGTTGATTAAAAAGACAAAGACTTACCTTGTGATGATTGATCCTAAAGTGGAAACCTTGGTGTCAACCAGCCTACTTCGAGTATCGATAACTTTCTCATCAGCTGTGCTAAATTAACTACTCGTCTTTATCTTGAGTATGCCTATCAACGTACGGCCAATAGTGATGTCCTGCACGAATGAGCAGCGTCGCTGCCGCTAAAATAAATGCCGCGAAAGAGAGCCAAACAACGGGGACTGCATCCAAATCTTTCATACCGAGGGTAATATAGCGGGCGATGGCCATCATCGCGATGTAGATAGGATAACGCACAGGAATTTTGCCATTAACCACAAATTGCTGCACCATCGCCAACACTTCGAGATAAATAAACATCAACAGAATATCGGTCAGTAATACTTGTTTTTCAACAAAAACATGTATGAACTCGTGTCCAATTGCATATACCGTTGCCAAAGTAATAGCAATAAGTAGTACCGCTTCCAGTAGATGAAACATTTTTAAAAATGGACGGCTAAACGATTTAGGTAAATTTGACGGCATAGTGGCTTATCCAAGCAAATCAAAATAGATAGGTGTTGAGTTTATCATGCCTAAGCGCAGATTGATTAAGGGATTAGAGAAGAACTTAAGCATCCTTTCCCGCTCAACCCTAGGTCACGTTCTCAGTCGTTCTTCAATATTTTCATTTAACCACACCTCATTTTTTGAGCAGTTCAAAACTAAGTTGTGAACGAACAACGCAAGTAGTAGACTTGCCATCGGATATGCCACTAGTTTTCAATATGTTATCGTTAACTAACTAAATCTTACTAAGCTTTCCTCAATAAAAATAATTAAATAAACCTAGGCTAGGTTCTCTCGATGCAACTAATATCATCTTTACGCTCACTGTTGACGAGCACTCTTCCGGTCGACCAAAAACAGCAAATGCTCATCGCGTTGGTGATCAACACCTATCCATCGCAACAGCGTACTGACCTTTTCCTCTCAGTGACAGACTGCCGTAAACAACAATTAGTCGATCTTTTCCCTGAACATCACAATACAAGTTTCTCGGTATTATTTGAGCTGATCGACTATCGCGAACTCATTCAACGCTATCCGAATACCCTGTCCGAGGAGATAGCACTACTTGAGCAAATCGTCGGCGAGTGTTATTCACATTGGCTGGACTTTTGGTGTGAATGTGAGATAGCCACCATCAAAGCGAACTCCGTCATTGATACTGCCGCCGATGAGATTGAGCTACCACTGGAAGATCAGGCTTACTATGGCTTATTGATCGATAACATAGAAAATTCCGATCTTCTAGTCACTACGCCCAGTCACCCGCAAAAAATGCTCATCAAAGAGGCCATCACTTTAAGCAATCTTGAGCTATTTATCCAAGGTGAAAAGTGGTACGAGATGCTGCCTCTCTTGTCATTATCACAAATGGGAAAACACTTTGTGTTGCTCAAATACCCCAATAATGGCAAGGTGCCCACCCTAGTCGCTTCAATGTTAGTACAAGATTGGGCATCGAATCAGACTTGGCTCAGTTATGCACCGCAGTTTAGTAATCCACAGTGGCAGTTCTGCTTACCCGCACAGGGTTATGATGTTTTCTCGACCTTATCGATTTTCCAACCAGCACTGTCAAAATGCGACTCTCTGCCAGAATTCGATCGGCAATTTAGGTTACGATTATCCGCTAAAAATAGGGTCTGTGAAGTACTACGCTTTACCGTCAGTGGTAATACTCAGCAAAAACTCTATTTTCTCTATCTTGCGCAAAAAGAACTGATGAGTGTAATGCATCAGTTTGGATACAAAATTGGTTTTACTATTATTGAACAACCTTTCATGCTTAACTTTTATCAAGCAATTGATTCAAAAGCATATTTTCACTCTGGGTGTTGTGATTTAAATAATAACGGCAAAAAGACTTACCGGGGATTCTGGAATTTCGAAGTCATCAATAAAGTATTCAAAGAGACTAATTATCGCGATTATAAACAGGCAGTTCGTCAAACTAGACTGCACGCTGTAATCAAAAAGGAAGAGTATGCTTGATATCAATTTAGGCGCCATTCTCTACGCTAAAGCGATTACGCTTCTTGCTACCGTAGCGATGGTATTGGCTTGGCTCACCTACTATTGCTATCGTCTTAAGCTAAAAAACGCGTTAATTTGGGGAACATATCATGTTCCTTATATTGCATACTCAATATGTATTATCGCGTGGATAAGTAGTAATGCTTACTTTCACACCGATTTACTCCCCGAACTTGGCGCTTCAGTGGCAGTATTAGTTGCAAAATCAGCCAATCTTGCCTCACTCTTTGCCTTCGCCTTTGCTTATTACTTTTCTTGCCAGCTCGCCGCCGAGCCGCGCAATGGTAAAATCCATCTATGGCAAAAAATCATTTTTGTCACACTGTCGGTCTATTCTCTCTTTATTAATCTGAGACCAGAACTGACAGTTGAACATGTAGAAATTTCAGGCCCAAGCCAATTCATCATCGAATTTGGTCCTCATACCTCGCATTTCTTTATTGTCTTAGTGATATTTGTTGTTCTGACATTGACTAACCTAGTCCTGATGCGAGCCAATAGCAGTAGAGTCACATTAGCCAGAACCAATTATATGATTGCAGGTATTTTGGTATTCATGATCTCTACTGCAACCATTCACCTTGGTGTTACTTACTTCATGGGTGACTTTTCATTAACCTGGCTACCACCAGCACTCTCGATCAGTGAAATGTTATTTGTGGGTTATGCCCTATTGACATCACGCTTCTACAGTGTGGAATATCTTGCTTATCTATGCCTCAATACCCTGTTGGTGTGTGGCGTGTTAACTATCCCTTTAGGCATGGTCTTCATGCCTCTTACCGACAACAGTCAGTGGCTGTTTGTTATCCCATTTTGTGCGCTGATCGGTGTGACTTGGGCCCCACTCTATAAAAACGTGAGTCGTTACGCCGCGTTACTCATTTACGGTAATCGACAAACTCCCGTTGAACAAATTCTCGCTTTGGAGGAAGACTTCAAGTTATCCATTGATGATGCGATGCGACGTTTAGGTGAATTATTACAAATACCGAGTGATAAACTGCGCCTCGTGAGCAGTAATCACAGCGAAGCGGTTTACGCACGTTACCTTTCCTCTAAACAAACAGCTCTGGTTTTTGATGAACTGTTTGAAAAGCTGGATAATAAAGTCACTGAAAAAAGCTCAGTCAAAGCACTTTATGACAAGATGAGCGCCAACAATACCGCATTAGTGATGCCACTATTCGGTCACGGAAAGTCGGTGACGCATTTATTGATATCGCCACACAAAATCAACAATCAGATGTTTTCTCATGAAGAAATCTCGGCTCTTCAAACCTTGCTAACCCGAATACAAAGTATTATTGAGGCAGATCGCCGCATCCATCAAAGCCGAGCACTGGCCAATTCGATTGCTCACGAAATGCGTAACCCACTGTCTCAAGTTCAGTTGTGTTTTGAGATGTTAAAAAAACACGTTGAACATCAAGCACCGGCCCAGCAAATAAAGCAAGATATTGAGAGCGGCCAAGCTGCTATTCAACGTGGGCGTCAATTAATTGATATTATCTTACGTGAAGTAAGCGATAGTTCACCAGAACACGAACCCGTTACGATGACCTCGATTCATAAAGCGGTCGATCAGGCTGTCAGTCAGTACGGTTTTGAGAACGAAAAAGTCGTTGAGCGAATTCATTTACCACAACAAGATGACTTTGTTGTTAAGCTCAATGAAACCTTATTTAATTTTGTCATTTTCAATCTCATTCGTAATGCCATCTATTATTTCGACTCTTATCCCAACAGCCAAATTAAGATCACAACCCAAACGGGTACTTATGAAAACATATTGATATTCAAAGATACCGGTCCAGGGATTGATGAGACTATTGCTGATAAGATCTTCGATGATTTCTTCTCTTATCAAAAAAGTGGAGGCAGCGGTTTAGGGCTCGGTTATTGTCAACGTGTTATGCGCTCCTTTGGCGGCCGAATTGAATGCAAGTCTAGGCTGGGGGAATTTACCGAATTCCACCTATCCTTTCCTATTGTGCCCAATGCCCCACAAGCAGACTCGCTTCGAACGCCTTATTTCGACGATTGGCAATCGAATCAAACCGCTACGGAAGATAACCACTTTCCCTCACTGGTTGTTAATTCATTATCAAGCCATAATTCAACGCCCACCGTACTCATTGTTGATGATAAAGAAATACAGCGCACGTTGGTTAAACTGTATTTAGATCAACTTGGCATTAGTAGCTTACAAGCAAATAACGGCGAGAGTGCGGTAAATATCGTTAAAACTCATTCTATCGATTTGATTTTGATGGATATCCAGATGCCAGTCATGAATGGGTTTGAAGCGAGTAAAATCATCAAAGCACATTTCCCCGCCATTCCGATCATTGCACTATCGGGAGAATCAGGGAACCATGAGCTCAAAATGATCAGTCTATTGATGGATGGCCGCCTAGAAAAACCGACTTCCTTACCGGCATTACAAGATCTGATTCGCCATTGGTTTAGTAAAAATGTGCTATCGAATACTGAGTATCAATAATCCAAACATAACCAAGCTACAATCAACAGGCTGACACTGCGAGGTACAAGCAAGCTGTATTACGGCTTACAATATCTATTAATCAAGGCCTATAAACGAAAAGACACCAACATTGGATTATGATCAGAAGCATCGGATTCCGGCGCTTGAGCTTGCTCTAAGGTTAATCCTTTATAGAATATATGATCCAGAGGTAACCCCGTCATAAATCTCAACCGTTGATCGGGAGTAAATTCGACTTCTTTCATTTGTAGTGACAACAGTGCTGACTTTAAAAACCGAGCTCGCTGTTGATTCCAACTATTAAAATCGCCGGCAACAATCATCGGCCCATTGTGTTTTCTTAACGCACTAAGCAGGGATTCAAGTTGCTCACGATAGGCTTTTTGTCCATAGGTAAAATTAACCGCATGCAAATTAACCACGGCTAAGGTTTGGCCATCACTCAGCGCATAATGAGCAAAAATACCCGATTTAGGTAAACGTAACCAAGGCTCTAGTTGAGTATAAGCACAGGCTAAGCGAGGCATACGATAACTAAGGTTGAGCACCCCAGAAGAAGCGCCAAAGACGCGAAACGCATCCACATAAGCTCCATCCCAAGCTTGTTGACTGATCCACTGGCGTAGCTCAGCAGTCATATTCGCTTCTTGCAATAAAAGTAACTGAGCATGCTCACTGTATCGGGTCAATTCACTTGCCCAATTGTCACGGTTTTGTTTGTAGATATTCCACACCAATACCGTTAATTGACCGTCATTATCAATCGGCTCTGCGTCAGGGTTCTGATAGCAGACTAAATCTCTCCCTAGTGTATCTTGACCTAAGGTGAGCAGTTGTGGCTGTTTCGAGATCGAAAATATAAGATGAAAAATAATCGTGACCGTAAGCGTTATAATAACTGGTAAAAGTAAAAGATAGCGTTTTTTCATTAGACTCACCAGCATAGAAAACTAACGCTTTCACTTCTTATCATCTGACACCTAAGAAGCGAAAACCGTCTTTACGATCTCATCAAACAATGATTAGATCGCATCTTCATCTTCTTCACCAGTACGGATACGCACCACTCGTTGAATATCACTGACGAAGATTTTACCATCACCGATTTTGCCGGTTTGCGCCGTTTCAATGATGGTATCAACACATTGATCGGCCATTTCTTCACTGACGACAATTTCTAATTTCACTTTTGGTAAAAAATCCACCATATATTCCGCACCGCGATAGAGCTCAGTATGCCCCTTCTGGCGACCAAATCCTTTCACTTCAGAGACCGTCATCCCTGTGATCCCCACTTCAGCCAGCGCTTCACGGACATCATCCAATTTGAATGGTTTGATAATCGCTTCAATTTTCTTCATGTTCATCCCTTACACGGTTTCGTTATCAGAGTTTTATTCGGGTAATCCAAACGCAATCTTGAATACCTTTAACTTATGCTGCGTATTATCGGTTAGCGATGGGGAACAATCAATACAAAGCCTAAGCATTACCCTGCTTGCGCTCATTTCCATCCAAAGCCGTGATCGGCGACTTATCCCACAAAAGCCGGCACTCTTGCCCTGAAAAATCACGATCCACAAATAAATCGGCGATAGCGACGACCCTATCGTGCTCGAGTAAAATAGGCATACGACGCCGTTGCCAACTAGGAATCGCGTATTCTTGAAACAGCTTTTTCAGTTTCCGAGAGCCTGCCCGCCCCACTGGACAAGCGCTTAGTCCTGTCGGATCAAAGATCACTTGCAAAGCCTCAGGCTCCTCCGGCAAACGGATATTACCTTGTCGATCTAACGACAAGGTTAACTTACCAAGCTGATCGGGTAGTACGAGTGGGGTATCTAAGCGGATCTTTTGCCGCCACTCACTGATATCGGCAACGGAAGTAACACAAAAAAGAAGATCATTAAAACGACGAATATCATACGCTTTGAGATGTAAAATCGGGTTAGCGCCCGCCTCTGCCAGCGCCACTTGATTCCAGATCATCTCGGTATGCTGACGACTGGGTAGCACACGCTGCTGCTTGGCTAGCCAGGCACGGATCAGTTGTCGCCGCATGGCATCGCTACACTCTTTTAGTCCTTGAATCGATAACGCACCATCCGAGTTAATCATCTTCGCCAGTTTTTCCGCCAGCAACTCTTCAATTAACGTTTCTTGTTCAGCACATAATTCGGCACTGCGTTGCACCGCCTGACGAAAAGAGGGCCAACGCTGAGTAAGGATTGGCGCAACTTGATGCCGTAAAAAGTTACGGTCATAGCGTAAATCGGCATTGCTTTCATCATTGACTGACGATAATTGATGACATTGGGCAAACTGCTCAATCTGTTGTCGAGTGACGGCTAACAGTGGCCGAAGTAATTGCCCCTGACTAAAGGAAGCACAGGCAGCCATAGCCGATAATCCCTTAGGGCCACTCCCTCGCTTCAAAGCCAAGAGAAAAGTCTCTAGTTGATCATCAGCATGATGACCCAATAGCAAGGTGTCTTGCTGATTGACGTATTGCGCTAATACCCGATAGCGTGCATCGCGTGCTAATTTTTCAATACTTTCGCCGCTATCGCGCTCAAGTGCGACATATTCAACATCAAAGGAGATATGGCTTTGATTACACCAAGTTCGGCATTGCTCAACCCAATGATCGGCATTACGACTCAATCCATGATGGACATGCACCGCACGCACGTTAACCGCATTCTGGTCCCGATATTGGGCCAGTAAATGCAGCAGCACTCGTGAGTCGACACCACCACTGAGTGCCAAAACCAAGTCTTTTGTATCGTGGGCTTGCAGTTGATGAGAAAAATGCCGGTACAAATCCATACTGATCTTCTTAGGTCGAGATAAATAATCCTCAGTGTATCGCTAGAGACATCAAAGCAAAAGGGCTGGATTCTCTCCAGCCCTTTCAATTCAATGGCAGATAACTAAACGTTTTGCCACAGCAATCAGCCTGATTGCTTAGCAGTAACCATAGCTCATCAAACGCTGATAACGACGAGCTAACAAAGCATCATGCTCTAAACCTTGTAGATCGGCGAGCTGGCGAAGCAAAGTGGCTTTCAGGTTATTGGCCATTTGCAGAGGATTACGATGTGCTCCGCCAAGAGGCTCTTCAACCACTTCATCAATCAAAGCTAATTCTTTTAAGCGAGGGGCGGTTAATCCCATCGCATCAGCCGCTTGCGGCGCTTTATCAGAATCGCGCCATAAAATTGAAGCGCACCCTTCAGGAGAAATAACCGAATAGGTTGAATACTGTAGCATATTCACATAATCACCAACGCCGATGGCTAACGCACCACCAGAGCCACCTTCGCCAACAACGTTACAAATGATCGGTACTTTTAAACCCGACATCACTTTCAAGTTAGTCGCAATCGCTTCTGACTGGCCACGCTCCTCAGCCCCAACGCCTGGGTAAGCACCCGCCGTATCAATAAAGGTGATGATAGGCATATTGAAACGCTCTGCCATTTCCATTAAACGCAGCGCTTTACGATAACCTTCTGGCTTTGGCATACCAAAGTTACGTCTGACTTTTTCGCGTGTTTCACGACCTTTTTGATGGCCAATGATCATCACAGGTTGATCATCCAAACGGGCAATACCCCCGACAATAGCTTTGTCATCGGCAAAGGCTCTGTCACCCGCCAACTCATCGAATTCAGTAAAGATATGATTGACATAATCAAGGGTATAAGGACGCTGAGGATGGCGTGCCAATTGAGCAACTTGCCATGCGCCTAAATCACCAAAAATTTTCTTTTTTAGTTCTAAACTTTTCTTCTCTAATTGTTCGATCTCTTTTTCAAGATCAACCGAAGAACTTGCACCATGACGAGAGACATCGCGTAGCGCCTGAATTTTCGTTTCAAGCTCGACAATAGGTTTTTCAAAATCTAAAAAATTTAGGCTCATCTACCGATCCTTTTTTACTCAGCTCGTCAATTGCGCAGCTGAATTTAGTTAAATTCGAGTTCTACTTGGTCTTTACCAAGTAACTGTTGTAATTCATCTAGCAATGTATCACTCGGCGTTACCCGCCATTCCGTACCCAACGTTAAACGCGCCCTCGCATCTGAGCGTTGATAGTATACATTGACAGGAACAGTGCCTGCTCGGTGAGGCTCTAAGATTTGACTAAAGCGCTCAAAAAATTGCTCATCGATTTGCGATTGTGCAATCGATACCGATAAACCACGGGCATATTTTTCACGCGCGCTACCCAAGTCCATGACTTCGCGCGCAGACATTTTAAGGCCACCGTTGAAGTCATCAAAGCTGACCTGTCCGGAAATCACCAGAATTCTATCTTTTTCTAACAATTCTGCATACCTATTTAAGGCATCAGAATAAAGCATGACCTCAATACGTCCGGAGCGATCATCTAAAGTCATTAAGCCAATCCGGCTTCCGCGCTTGGTGGTCATCACTCGAGCGGCAATCACCAAACCCGCTAATGTTAACGATTGATCACGCCGTGTCGGCGTGGCTTCATTTAAGCGACAACTGGTGTATTTAGGTAATTCTTTTAAATACTGGTTAATCGGGTGACCCGTTAAGTACAACCCTAATGTTTCTCGCTCCCCTTCAAGCCAGACCTTTTCCGGCCAAGGAGGAACTTGAGTATACTTTTGCTCAACCTCTTCCGGAGCATCAGTCAAAACACCAAACATATCCGCTTGGCCAAAGGCCTCAGCTTGATGATGTTGACTGGCCGCTTTTACTGCATCGTCTAATGAGGCCATCATCGCCGCACGATGGGGGCCTAACCTATCCAATGCTCCCGCAAGGATCAATTTCTCAATCACCCGTTTATTGACTTTTTTAAGGTCGATTCGCGCACAAAAATCAAACAAGTCTTTAAAATAGCCGTTTTTACTGCGCGAGTCTAAAATCGCTTCGATAGGCCCTTCACCAACGCCTTTGATCGCCCCGATACCGTACACAATCGCCCCGTTCTCATCAACATTAAAACGGTATAAACCAGAGTTAATGTCAGGCGGCAATACGGTTAAGCCCATACGTTGACACTCATCCACCAAACCAACCACTTTCTCGGTGTTATCCATATCTGCGGTCATCACCGCCGCCATAAATTCAGCAGGATAATGGGTTTTTAACCATAAGGTTTGATAAGACACTAAAGCATAGGCCGCAGAGTGGGACTTGTTAAATCCATAACCGGCAAATTTCTCTACCAAGTCAAAGATTTTCATCGCCAACTCGCCATCAACACTGTTGTTTTCAGCCCCTTCTTTAAATATGGCACGCTGTTTAGCCATCTCTTCCGGTTTTTTCTTACCCATCGCACGACGCAGCATATCCGCGCCACCTAAGGTATAACCTGCTAGCACCTGAGCAATCTGCATGACTTGCTCTTGATAGAGGATGATGCCGTAAGTCGGTTCTAAAATTTCTTTTAATGACTCATGTTGCCATTTTTCATCTGGATAAGAGATCACTTCACGGCCGTGTTTACGGTCAATAAAGTTATCCACCATGCCTGACTGCAAAGGCCCAGGACGAAATAGCGCTACCAAGGCGATAATATCTTCAAAACAGTCCGGTTTTAGACGCTTGATAAGCTCTTTCATTCCGCGCGATTCCAGCTGAAATACGGCGGTCGTTTCAGATTTTTGTAGTAATCGGAATGAAGCTTCATCTTGCAGCGGAATCGCTCCAATTCGCAACGGCTCCTCCCCAAGAGCGGTGCGGCGCGGATTAATTAAACCCAATGCCCAATCAATGATGGTTAACGTGCGCAGACCTAAGAAGTCGAATTTCACTAATCCAGCGTATTCAACATCGTTTTTATCAAATTGAGTAACCGGATGATGACCTTCAGCATCGCAATACAGCGGCGCAAAATCGGTGATCGTGGTCGGCGAAATCACCACGCCGCCGGCATGTTTACCGGCATTTCGAGTACATCCTTCAAGAATACGACACTTATCGATCAGCTCTTTGACTTCTTCATCGGCGTCATACAACTCTTGCAGCGCAGGCTCCGCTTTAAAGGCTTTTTCGAGCGTCATGCCGGGATCGGGTGGGATCAACTTAGAAATACGATCAACAAATCCGAAAGGATGCCCCAATACCCGCCCGACGTCACGAATCACCGCTTTTGCCGCCATGGTACCAAAAGTAATGATCTGGGATACCGCATCACGACCGTATAATTCAGCCACGTGATCAATCACCTGATCTCGCTTATCCATACAAAAGTCGACATCAAAGTCAGGCATCGAGACCCGCTCTGGGTTAAGAAAGCGCTCAAACAGTAGGTCATATTCAAGGGGATCAAGATCAGTAATTTTCAGCGCATAAGCCACCAAAGAACCGGCACCAGACCCACGACCAGGACCCACTGGAATATCATTATCTTTTGACCATTGGATAAACTCCATAACGATCAAAAAGTAACCCGGGAATCCCATCTGGTTAATCACTTGTAGCTCAATATCCAAACGTTCATCGTATTCAGGGCGACGCTCGGCACGAACTTGTGGATCGGGGAACAAAAATTCTAGACGCTCTTCCAATCCTTGTTTGGATTTCACGACCAAAAATTCTTCAATTGCTAACCCGCCCGTCGGAAAATTAGGTAGGAAATACTCACCTAAACGCACGGTCACATTACAACGTTTAGCAATTTCAACACTATTTTCTAGCGCTTGCGGAATATCCGCAAACAGCTCACACATCTCTTGCTCGGTGCGTAAATATTGCTGAGGGCTGTAATTTTTAGGTCGTCTTGGATCCTCTAAAGTATAACCATCATGAATAGCAACGCGAATTTCATGGGCATCAAACTGCTCTGCGTTTAAGAAAACCACTTCATTGGTCGCCACAACCGGTAATTGCGTTTGTTCTGCTAAGTCGAGAGCAAAATGTAAATAGCTCTCTTCATCCGCTCGCCCTGTGCGCACCAGCTCTAAATAGAAATGATCGGCGAAATACGTTTGATAAAACTCTACGCACTTTTCCGCTAACGCTTGGTTGCCTTTTAATAACGCTCGGCCGATTTCACCATTTTTACCACCAGAAAGTATGATCAAACCTTCGGCGTGTTTCACCAACCACTGTTTATCAATCACTGGTTGATGCTGAACATGACCGCGCAAATACGCTTCTGAAATCAATAAGGTGAGATTTTTATAACCAATATTATTTTTGGCTAAAATAGTGATTTTGGTCAGTTCATCAGCAAACTCATCGGAACGCAGCGTAAAATCAGCACCAATAATCGGCTTAATCCCGCAACTATGCGCGGTGCCATAAAATTTCACCAATCCACATAAGTTTGTAAAATCGGTCAGGGCCATGGCTGGCATCCCCATCGCCGCCACTTGCTTAACCAGAGGGGGGACTTTGGACAAACCGTCCACCATGGAGTAATCACTATGCACACGTAAGTGGATAAACTTTGGGTCTGACATTCAATTGAATCCTAGGTGTTTCGAAGGGGCTAGATCGTGCAATAGCGCTATTCTACGTTAAACCGCAAGCGCATAAAACCATCAGGGGAAACCTGACGCTATAAACCCAATGCACGCTTGACGGGAGAAAAACTGCGCCGATGCTGATCGATCACGCCATGCTGCTCGATGGCGGCAAAATGCGCTTTGGTCGGGTAGCCCTTATGCTGCGCAAAACCAAACTGCGGGTAAAGCAGATCGAGTTCGGCCATCTCTTGATCGCGCACGACCTTAGCAATGATCGAGGCCGCGCTGATCTGCGCGACTCGTAAATCGCCCTTCACCACGGCTTCAGCGGCCATCGGCAACTTAGGCACTTTATTACCGTCGACCAAGACTAAATCAGGTTGAATGGCTAAGCCCGCTACGGCACGCTGCATGGCGAGCATCGTCGCTTGAAAAATATTCAGTTGATCAATTTCACTTGGTGAGCAGCGACCTACTGACCATGCTAACGCTTTCGCTTGAATTTCTGGTAGTAACGCAAGGCGTTTCTTTTCTGACAATTTTTTAGAGTCATTCAAACCGTTAATCGGTTGCGCTGGGTCTAAAATCACCGCAGCAGTGACCACATCCCCAACCAGCGGCCCACGTCCAACTTCATCGACCCCGGCAATCCAGTGATAGCCAGTCGGAAGAATAAAAGGGGGCAGATCGTTATTGGCTTTTATGGTCACGCGGTTATTTTCCTATTAATGTCAGTACCGCTTGCGCGGCTTGTTGATCCGCATCTTTGCGGATCCAATGATGCATCTCTGTGAATTTATCTAATAATGCTTGGTTATCGCTTTGCAATAATCGAGTTAACTCGTGATACAGGTTATCAACACTGCACTCTTGTTGTATAAACTCTTTCACCAGCTCTTGCCCTGCTAAAATATTCGGCAGCGAAACATAAGGTATTTTAACTAATCGTCTCGCTAAAAAAGCGGTAATCGCATTGACTTTATAACCGACCACCATCGGCCGTTTGAGTAACATGCACTCCAATGCGACGGTGCCAGAAGCCAGCATCACCACATCCGATGCCGTAATCACATGACGAGCGGTATCATCGATTAAGGTAAAATCCAGCTCTGGGGCTACTTGCTGCCAAACCGCTTCAAACTGCTCGCGCCGCTGTGAGTTAACCAGCGCGACGACAAATCCTAACTCTGGGTAGGTTTGATGCAGTCGTTGGCACGTTTCAATAAACGGCTGAGCCAGTAGCTTCATTTCGCCACTACGGCTACCGGGCAACACCGCAAGCCAGCGCTTTTTCTCATCTAACCCTAATAAACGCTGAGCGGCTTGCTTATCGGGCTGAAGTGGTAAAGCATCGGCCAAGGTATGGCCAATAAACTCACACGGTACGTTAAACCGATCATAAAACGCTTTTTCAAACGGTAAAAAAGCGAGCACGAGATCCGTTGCCGCGGCAATTTTAAAAATTCGCTTCTGACGCCAAGCCCATACTGAAGGGCTGACATAATGCACCGTTTTAATTCCCGCTTGCTTTAAATCTCGCTCCAAGCGTAAATTAAAATCCGGCGCATCAATCCCGATAAAGACATCCGGTGGATTTTGCGTAAAATGCTGTACCAACTCGGCTTTAACTTTGAGCAAACGAGGCAAACGTCCTAGCACTTCCACCAAGCCCATGACGGCTAATTCTTCCATATCAAACAGAGAATGGCAGCCTTGATCAATCATTTTCGGGCCGCCAATCCCGACAAATTCAGCATTAGGATAACGGGTTTTGATCGCTTTAATAAAGCCTTCACCGAGGGTATCCCCCGACAATTCACCCGCAACAATACCAATACGTAAAGGTTGTTGTTCCATTTCTCAATGCCTCTTGATAGGTAATCGCCATAAAATGCAAAAGATCGCCGATAAATGGCGATCTTTTGTCTAACGCCAAGTCTAAAACTAACGGATGATACCGCGAGCCGAGTTAGCTAAGAAATCAAGAAAACGTTGGACCGCAGGGAAACTTGCCGCTTCTTTAGCGATTTCCACTTTGGCTTCTTCCAAAGTGAGTCCATTACGATACAACGCCTTATAAGCGCGGCGAATCGCATGTATTTCCGCTTTTTCAAAACCACGACGCTTTAAGCCTTCAACATTAATGCCAAAAGGGGCACAGTGGTTACCTTGCGCCATGACAAAAGGAGGCACATCTTGTACAACGATCGATCCACCGCCCAGCATACAATGATCGCCAATGTGGCAGAATTGATGAATGGCTGACATACCACCAATGATGGCTTGATTGCCCACTTTGACATGCCCAGCTAAGGTTGCGTTATTGGCAAAAATACAGCGATCACCAATCACACAATCATGAGCAACGTGTGCATTAATCATAAATAAGTTATCACTACCAACAATAGTGATGCCTTTATCTTGCACGGTACCACGATGCATAGTGACACTTTCACGAATGGTATTGCGATCACCAACAATCAGTTGAGTATCTTCACCCGCGTATTTTAGATCCTGACAGGCTTCACCAATTGAGGCGAATTGGAAGATGCGGTTGTCTTTACCAAGCTTAGTTGGCCCTTTGACAACAACGTGCGATAACAGCTCAGTGCCGTCACCAATCTCCACTTTGCCATCAACATAACAAAATGGACCAATCTTAACATTTGCGCCAATCACTGCGCCGTCTTCAACCACCGCGGTTGGGTGGATTTGTGCCGTTGGATGAATCATATTAAAACTCTCTGCGTGCACATTTTAGAACCGCGGAGCAAACTACGTCACCATCGACTTTTGCCACTCCGTTAAAAAGAGCAATGCCTCGGCGCTCTTTGATAAATTCCACTTCAATCATTAATTGATCGCCAGGGCCAACTGGTTTACGAAACTTTGCATTATCAATGCTTGCAAAATAGTACAGCTCGTTTTCTTTTGGTGCACCGAAAGTTTTAAATGCCAACAACCCAGTCGCTTGAGCCATGGCTTCTAAAATAAGCACGCCAGGGAAAACCGGCAACTGAGGGAAATGACCAGTAAACTGAGGTTCATTCACCGAAACATTCTTTAGCCCAACAAGGTATTTACCTTCTTCATAATCAGTCACACGATCGATCAATAAAAAAGGATAACGGTGCGGAAGCAGGCTCTGAATTTCAGTGATATTCATCATTTTCTTTTCAGTAGTCAAAGTCATATTCCTATCAATAAATAGATTAAATGCGATACCCTGCTCTCAAAGACAGGGAAAACTGTCGCCGCTTAAATCATCACGAAAACAGGCCCAGAGCAGAGCAAATAAGTTGGCTGATATTATATACTCAAACCGCTGAGAGTGGCAGGCAGCAGGTTAATCAATCTGACTAAGGTTCTCGTCAGAAAACACCAAACTAGCGTCGCCGACACGCGATACTAACCATCAACAAACCAGAGATAGAGATAAAAAAGACTCGCGTACGGCGAGCCTTTTTAGCAAATCAAGCCATTATGAGTGACTGATTTGCTCAAATTGCTTTTCTAAGGCTTTTAATCGTTTGTTCATCTCTTCAATTCGATGCACCCGTGCGGCGGTTTTACGCCACTCTTTATTCGGCTGCAGTGGAATACCGGATGAATAGATACCTTTCTCTTCAATACTGCGCATCACCATGCCCATGCCGGTAATGGTAACCCCATCAGCAATAGTAATGTGACCATTAATGACTGTCGCTCCGCCAATAATGCAGTATTTACCAATATGAGTACTGCCAGCAATCACTGTACCACCAGCAATCGCGGTGCCATATCCGATGTGTACGTTATGCGCAATCTGCAATTGATTATCCATGATCACATTATCTTCAATCACGGTATCATCTAACGCGCCACGATCAATGGTTGTCGAGGCACCAATTTCAACGCGATTGCCAATCCGCACCGTGCCCACCTGAGGGATTTTTACCCATTCACCACGTTCATTGGCATAGCCAAAACCGTCAGAGCCGATCACGGTACCAGATTGGATCAAACAATCATCACCAATCTGTACGCCATGGTACACGGTGACATTCGCCCACAGCTTAGTGTTATGACCTAATTGTGTATTATGGCCAATAAAGCATCCAGCGCCGACCACCACGTTATCACCGAGAACCACTCCCGACTCAATCACCGCATTTGCGCCAATCGCCACATCTTTACCCAATTGGACATCTGTCGCAACAACCGCACTCGGTGCGATCCCGACCAACGCTGGTTTAGGTGTTTTATCTAATGCCTGAGCTACTTTAGCAAAGGCAATGTAAGGGTCAGCGACCACTAAGACATTCGATGGACACAACTCTCGTTCCGATTCTTTCACCATCACTACTGACGCTTGGCACAACTTAAGGTGTTTAGCGTATTTAGTATTAGAAAGAAAGGTGACATCCCCTTCCTTGGCCCTATCCATTGGCGCGACCGCGCTTACTTTCACGTTAGCATCACCGTATAGGGTGCCGCCGGTTATGGTTGCCAAATCGGCTAAAGTTAGTGTCATCATAGTCATCGAATATTATTTAATTGCTTTAATTACTTGCTCAGAAATATTGTACTGTGGTTTACCGTATTGCATAGCGCTAACATCAACAATCAAGTCATAACCTTCTTTTTCCGCGACTTTTTGTACAGCGTCTTGAATAATTTTAAACAATTTTTGTTTTTCTTCTGCTTCACGACGTGCAGAAGCCCGCTCCAGAGCTTGGGCTTTCATCTGGTACATATTATCCAACTGCCCAATTTCCATACGCAATTTTTCAACGTCATCTTGGCTCATCAGCTCAGCATCACGTCTTAATTTTTCAATTTTCGTCTTAGCTTGAGCTTGAAGACTTTGTAGCTCTGCAGCTTTGTCTTTAAACTCGTCCTGCATTTTCTGCAAAACCACTTCACGTTGTGGTAACGCTTGAAATACTTGTGCGGTGTTAATAAAGCCTACTTTTTGCGCAGCCTCAGCAGCATTGGCAAAAAAAGCAGAACTAAGAATGATCAGGCTAACACTGGCCGCTTTAACGGTATTTTTTAACATACTTTCCTCTATTTAGAAGGTTCGTCCGATAGTAAAAGTGAAGAACTCTTCATTATCACCATCGTATTTTTTAATAGGTTTCGCCAACGAAAAGACTAAGGGCCCCATCGGTGACATCCATTGCAGTGCGACACCATAAGATGCGCGATATTTGCTTGGGTCGGAGTAATCGTAGTAGTACTGATTACCAAAAGAGGCATTAGAGCGATAATCAAACTCAGTATCCCATACACTAGCGACATCAACAAAAACACTGGTGCGGACTTGACTACGTGCTTCATCGGATGCGAAAGGCGTCGGCACAATTAATTCTAAGCTGGCCAGGGCAATTGCGTTACCACCGACTGAATCTTTGGTCGCCGTATCTTGACCATTGCTTGAGCTAGAGTAGTCTCGATATACCGCTTTAGGACCCGCCGAGTTAGAGCCAAACCCACGTAAGGTGGTAAAACCACCGGCATAAAAGTTTTCATAAAACGGATAAAGGTTATCTTTACCGTCCGTTTGACCATAACCGTTACCATAACCCAAACGACCACGCAGTAGCAGAGTAAACTCATGTTTTCTGGTTAATGGGAAGTACTGACGCACATCGTATTGGAGCTTGAAAAACTGTGCATCGGACCCCGGAGTGGTCATTTTAGCAAACGCACGCTGATGGTTACCGGCGGTTGGGAAAAAACCTCGGTTAAGGTTATTTCGAGTCCAAGCAACGTTGACATCAAAATCATCGGTGATCAACTCTTTCGGATCACAATCACCTAAGTTGCACAGGAACTGCTCAACTTGTAAATAAGGCGATAAATTACCAATTTTGTTATGGGTATAGCCAACACCGAATTCAAAACGATTGAGTTCATCAAACGGGAATCCCCAAGTCAAACTGGTGCCATAACTTTGGTTGGTATAATCGACAATCCCTGCTTCTGAAGCTTCAAACTTGTTGTAGAAAACGCGGCCGCCAAGACTTACACCATCAATGTTCCAATAAGGATCACGGTATTCAAGTGTAATATTTTGTTGATAGTCGTTAGTGGTTGCTGTGACACCGACACGGTTACCGGTTCCTAAGAAGTTATCTTGGGTTAATCCGACAGTAAAACTCACCCCCGATTCGGTACCATAACCAACACCAAAGTTAATACTTCCCGAGTTAGCCTCTTTGACGGTATAGACCAAATCAACTTGATCGTCTGAACCAGGAACACGAACCGTTTGTACATCAACCGTTTCAAAAAAGCCCAAGCGGTTTAAACGCGTTTTTCCAGTATCAATCGCACGCGAATTCAACCAACTGCCTTCCATTTGACGCATTTCTCGGCGTAAAACTTCATCACGAGTGGCGTTGTTACCGATAAAACGAATATCACGGACATAAATACGTTTACCGGCTTCAACATGCACAATGAGAGAAACTTGTTGGGTTTCATCATCAAACTCCGGAATGGTCCGGACTTGAGGATAGGCATAACCGGCTTCACCTAGGACGCGTTTGACACTTTCTTCCAATTGCGTAACCGCCGAGCCCTGATAAGTCTCGCCTAACTCAAAGGGAATCTGAGCCTTAAACTCATCTTCTTTGCCAATCAACTCACCGCGAAATTGAACCTCTTTTACCGTATACGGTAAACCTTCATTCAGATTCAAGGTGATGTAGACACCTTTTTTATCTGGAGAGATAGAAACGTGGGTCGATTCAACTTGGAACTTCAAATAGCCTCGGTCCAAGTAAAAAGTGCGTAGTGCTTCAATATCTGCTGCTAGTACCTGCTTTTGATACTTATCATCAGAGAGGAAGTTCCACCACGATAGATCGACATTCAGGTTGAAGCGAGATAAAAGATCTTCATTACTGAATACTTCATTACCGATAAAGTTAATCTGTTGAATTTTTGCCGAAACACCCTCGGTAAAAATAAACTTCAAATCAGCTCGATTGCGCGGTAAGGGCGTAACCACTGCTTTTACGCTGGCGTTATATTTACCGACGCTGTAATAAAAATCTTCTAAGCCTTTTTCGATATTGCTCAGTTTAGTACGATCCAAAGCCTCACCAACTCGAATACCAGAAGCTTCAAGATTTTGTTGCAGTTGCTCTTGTTTAATCGCTTTGTTGCCAGAGAAAGAGACACTCGCAATGGTTGGACGCTCTTGAACTTGTACGATCAACGCGGAACCATCGCGCAGAACTTTCACGTTTTCAAAGTTACCCGAGGCATACAACGCTTGGATAATTTGTGCAACATCTTGAGAATCAACGGTATCGCCAATTCGCACAGGCATTCTCAATAACGCAGCCCCGAGAGCCACTCGCTGCAGTCCTTGAATCTGAATGTCCTGCACTACAAAATTTTCGGCACCACTAACGGATACGCTTGTTGCGAGCAGTGTCGCGAACAGGATTTTTTTCATCGCCATATTTGTTTTAGTTAGTCCTTACTACAACCATTGCCTAATGCGAATCAATCACAGGCGAGTAAAATCGTTAAATATCGCTACCGCCATTAAGGAGAAAATGATCACTCCTCCGAGTCGATAGCCAATTTCTTGTATTTTTTCCGGAACAGGGCGTCGAATCACCGCTTCAATCGCGAAGAACAGTAAGTGCCCACCATCAAGCATTGGCAGAGGAACCAAATTAATAATCCCCAAGTTTATACTGATCAAGGCCAAGAAACCGAGAAAATAAACTAAGCCATAATCAGCCGTTGTCCCTGCACCTTTAGCAATAGAGATCGGCCCACTAAGATTATTCAGTCCCACATCACCGACAATCAGCTTTTTCAGCATACTGATGGTTAAGTCGATCACTTGGCCTGTCTTTGCAAACGCTTTACCGATCGAGTCGATCACGCCAAACTGTAACTCAAAGCGATACCCCGGCGGCCATTCAGCCATTTGCGGAGCAATACCAGCAAACCCTATCGTTTGTCCGGATACGCTTCGTGCATCAGGAACCAAAGTAATCGTTAACCGTTGCTGATCACGTTCAATCCCTATCTCTAACGCTTGATTAGGATGTGCCTGAATCTCTGTAACCGCCTGTTGCCAAGATGAAACCGTTTGACCGTTAATGTGCGTTAAGCGATCGCCTACTTGCAGTCCCGCTTTAGCTCCAGCACTACCAGCAGAAATCGTCGCTAATACCGTCGATACTTCAGGTACAAAAGGTTTAAATCCCAGCGCTCCCATAGCAGACTCTGTTTCTGGGTTAAAGTTCCATGACGCTAGGTCAAAAGTCTTGATTTGCTCGATGCCAATGTCATCTGGAGAAGCGACGGTCAAGGTTAGGCTCTGGTTACCAATATGGCGAATTAATCCCATATTGACTGACTCCCAATCCAGCGTCTTCACGCCTGATACGGCCTTAATTTCCATACCAGGCTTTACTCCGGCCTCTGCAGCAATCGAGTATGGCGCGACGTCACCAATCACCGGTTTGACCGCAGGTACACCAATAATAAAAACCAACCAGTAAGCGAAAAGAGCGAACAAAAAGTTAAAAGCTGGCCCCGCAGCAACAATCGCTGTGCGTTGCCATAATGATTTTTTATCAAAAGCGAATGGATACTGCTCGCGGGGAATATCGTCTACTCGGCTATCGAGCATTTTGACGTAGCCACCGAGTGGAATAACCGAAATACTGTACTCAGTTCCGTCTTTACCCATACGTTTCCAAATCGCTCGTCCAAAGCCAATTGAAAACTTTTCTACTTTAACGCCGCACTTTCTTGCCACCCAAAAATGCCCGTACTCATGGACGGCGACTAAAATGCCTAAGGCGACAATAAAGGCAACGAAGTTCCATAAAATGCCACTCATAACATACGCTCTTTCAAGTGTTGATTAGCCAGACTGCGCGCCATTGTATCTAGCTCGAGTAGGCTTTCCAAGTGATAGGAATGTAACGGACTGTTTGCCCCGCACACGGTCGACAATACCTTTTCATTAATCACAGCAATATCAGTAAAACGAATCTGCCCTCGTAAAAAGGCCTCAACGGCCACTTCATTCGCCGCATTGAGCGACGTAGTGGCATGCTGGCCGAGATAACACGCGTCTATCGCCAATTGCAAACAAGGGTAACGCTGATAATCAACCTCCATAAAGGTCAACTCACTCAAACGAGTAAAGTCTAGCGGTTCAACGCCTGCACTGACCCGCTGAGGATAGGCCAGCGTTTGTGCAATCGGCGTCGCCATATCTGGCTCGCCGAGCTGTGCAATCACCGAACCATCCCTATATTGGACCATTGAATGGATCACTGATTGAGGGTGGATCAAAACCTTAAGCTGTTCACGAGACGCGTTAAATAGCCACTTAGCCTCAATATACTCAAGCCCTTTGTTCATCATGGTTGCAGAATCAACCGATATTTTGGGCCCCATCGACCAATTAGGGTGAGCAATCGCTTGTTCTGGAGTCACTTGAGCTAAAGTCTCAATATCGGCATAACGAAATGGTCCGCCGGACCCCGTCAGCAGAATATGGGAAACGCCCTGCTCTTGTAAATTACAGCGTCCGAGCTGAGTTTGAATATCAACGGGTAAACATTGAAAAATCGCATTATGTTCACTGTCAACGGGCAATAATTCAGCCCCATAGTGCTCAACCGCATCAATAAATAACTGCCCAGACATGACCAAGGCTTCTTTGTTGGCTAAGAGAACTCGCTTCCCGGCTTTAACCGCGGCCATCGTCGGCAACAGACCTGCGGCACCGACAATCGCCGCCATCACAGTATCAACATCATCGCTAGCAGCAACATGACACATTGCCTCTTGGCCATACAACACTTCGGTTGGCAGTGAAAGTCCAGCTAATTGGGAGGATAACAACTGTGCCGCTTGTGGCGTCGCCATTACGGCATACTTAGGTCGCCATGTTTGGCAAAGCTCGCGCATTTTGTTGACATTACTACCCGCCACCAAAGCAACCACACTAAAGTGTTCAGGATTCTCGGCCACCACTTTAAGGGTGCTCGCACCAATAGAGCCAGTGGCTCCGAGAATGGTTAATTTACGCATCACAAAAACCGTCATGGTTTATGCTGATGAAGTCGTGCTTCACCAGCATTAAAATAAGAAATAGCATAAAGCAAATACAGGGAAAGCAGCCGTCAGACTATCCACTCGGTCTAAAATACCACCGTGACCAGGAATGATTTTACTGCTGTCTTTGATGCCAGATACCCGCTTAAACATACTTTCCACCAAATCGCCCAAGACTGAGATCACTACGGTAACCAAAATGGTCAATAGCATGATAGTGGTAGACGCAAATTGAATATTAAACCAACTGGCGCATAACCAACCCACCAACATGGCAGCAATAACCCCACCGACTAAGCCTTCAATAGTTTTATTCGGACTGACAGCTGGAGCCATTTTACGCTTGCCAAAACTTTTGCCGGAAAAGTAAGCCCCACTGTCCGCGGCCCACACAATCAAACAGACATAAAGTACCAATTTCGCCCCGTGATAACTGTCGGAGACAATATGTTCAGAGCGTAAAAAAATCACACTCCAAAAGAAAGGCAATAATGTCAGCACGCCAAAGAGATGACGCACAGCATTGGAATTTTCCCAGCAAGCTCGTGATTTAGGATAGGTAATGGCCAAACCACTAGCGACAATCCACCATAGTGAGCCGATCACTAAGATGCCATAATGCATCGGTTGCAAGGCACTTAATACCGAAAGCTGAGGTACAAGCAACCAATAACTTATGGCACCAACCACCAGACCGGGTAATAAGGCAAGATAACGAGAGGAAGAAGAAACGAATTGCGTCCATTCCCATAAGCCCAATAACGTTACTACGCCCAACGCCAAAATAAAGCCAGATTGCGGGAGCCAAAAAATGCCAGCAATCACTAAAGGGGCAAGTAAAAGCGCAGTAATAATTCTTTGCTTCAAACTGAGAAGTCCTATTTTATGGTGTCATTAACGCTTTGACTTGCTCACCGGTACAACCAAATCGGCGCTCACGATTAACAAACCAAGTCACAGCTTCAATTAAACTTTCTTCACCAAACTCAGGCCAATAAACAGGAGTAAAATACATTTCTGCATAAGCCAACTGCCAAAGAAGGAAGTTACTGATCCGGCATTCACCACTGGTGCGAATCAGTAAATCCACTTCAGGAAGATCAGCCATCGTTAAATGTTCAGCGATCAATGTCTCGTTAATATCCGTGACACTGAGTTCATCACGACTGATTTTAAGAGCAATATGGCGCATCGCCTGAGTGATATCCCATTTTCCACCGTAATTCGCCGCAATATTAATCACCATGCCCGTATTATGCTGAGTCAGCGCTTCAGCTTGGGCGATTTTACTTTGTAACCGCTCACTGAATCGACTGGTATCACCAATAATACGTAAACGCAGGTTATTTTTGTGCAGTTTTTTGACCTCGGTCGATAAGACACGAAGAAATAACTCCATCAACACGCCGACCTCTTCCTCAGGACGTCGCCAATTTTCACTGCTAAAGGCAAATAAAGTCACGGCTCTGATCCCCAGTTTTGCTGCGGTAGAAACCGTTTTACGCACCGCAGCAACCCCGTTTTTGTGACCAAAGATCCGAGGTTTACCTTGTGCTTTTGCCCAACGACCATTGCCATCCATAATAATGGCGATATGCTGAGGGAGAACATCTAACGAGAGCTGCGAATTTTGCATAGAAACGTAATAAAGAAAAAAGATGGTGAAGAGTAGCATAAAAAAACGCTGTGCTGTGAGCACAGCGTTTTCCTGTTAGGGTTTTGTAGAAATTAAACTTCCATGAGTTCTTTTTCTTTAACCGCTAAGATGTCATCAATTTTCTTGACAGCCGCATCGGTCAGTTTTTGAATTTCATCTTGAGCCTTACGCTCTTCATCTTCTGAAATTTCTTTATCTTTCAATAACGCTTTTAGATCGTTGTTGGCGTCACGACGAATATTGCGCACGGCGACTCGACCACCTTCCGCTTCACCACGGACGATTTTAACAAGATCACGGCGACGCTCTTCCGTTAATGGTGGCAGTGGAACACGAATCACGGTTCCTGCTGACATTGGGTTTAACCCTAAATCAGACATAAGAATCGCTTTTTCAACTTTTGGCGTAAGTTCTTTATCAAATACCGTAATCGCTAATGTACGTGCATCTTCAGCAATCACGTTGGCAATTTGGCTTAGAGGTGTTGACGCACCGTAGTACTCAACAGAGAGGCCAGATAGTAGGCTTGGGTGAGCGCGACCAGTACGAATCTTTGATAGATTGTTCTTTAGCGCTTCTACACTTTTATCCATACGCTCTTGAGCGTCTTTTTTGATCTCATTAATCACAATATCACCTTAATTCTTATTTCATTTCGAGAGTGATTATACAGCGGAGCTGATCAGCGTACCTTCCGCTTCACCCATAACCACACGGCGTAATGCGCCAGGCTTGTTCATATTAAAGACACGGATTGGCATGTTGTGATCGCGAGCCAGAGTAAAGGCCGCCAAATCCATCACTTTAAGTTCTTTATCCAGTACATCGTTGTAACCCAGCTTATCATACAGTTGCGCATCTGGATTGGCTACAGGGTCAGCACTGTAGACGCCGTCTACTTTTGTCGCTTTGAGAACCACGTCAGCTTCAATTTCGATACCACGTAAACAAGCGGCAGAATCGGTTGTGAAAAACGGGTTACCCGTACCAGCAGAAAAAATCACTACACGACCTTGACGTAATTGACTGATCGCGTCAGCCCAATTGTAGTCGTCACATACCCCTTTAAGTGGGATAGCAGACATCACGCGCGCATTCACGTAAGCTCGATGTAGGGCGTCACGCATCGCAAGGCCATTCATCACTGTCGCCAACATGCCCATATGGTCACCCACAACACGGTTCATTCCCGCTGCCGCTAAGCCTGCACCACGGAATAAGTTGCCACCACCAATGACGACACCCACTTGAACACCTAATTCGACCAATTCTTTTACTTCTTGTGCCATACGATCAAGCACGGTCGGATCGATACCAAAACCTTCTTCACCTTGAAGCGCTTCACCGCTCAATTTTAATAAAATACGTTGATATGCGGGTTTAGGGTTTGTTGTCATGGACTTTACCTTTCAAAAAGTATCGTTAGTTAACAGTCATAAATAAACTTACTGCGTAAATGTATTGATGATCATTACCATCGTGAGTTCGAAAACCGCTCTCTTTAACCGTCGAGGGAGTGATATTCGTAAAAAGACCGCAGCCATGGCCACGGTCTTTATCTTGGTCATCAAAAAGGCAATTAACCTTTCTGAGCCATAGCCACTTCTTCAGCGAAGCTCAGGCCTTCTTGTTTTTCGATACCTTCACCTACTTCTAGGCGAACGAAAGTCGATACTGAAGCGCCTTTCTCTTTCAAAATTTCACCAACAGTTTTCTTTGGCTCCATAACGAAAGGTTGACCAGTTAGAGAAACTTCGCCAGTGAATTTCTTCATGCGGCCTTCAACCATTTTCTCTGCGATCTCTTTTGGCTTACCTTCGTTCATTGCGATTTCAACTTGAACTTCACGCTCTTTCGCAACAACATCAGCCGGTACATCTTCAGGATTAACGTATTCAGGGCGAGAAGCCGCTACGTGCATCGCGATGTGTTTTAGAGTTTCTGCATCGGCATCACCAGCAACCACAACACCAATACGAGAACCGTGGCTGTATGCAGCCAAAGCTTTACCTTCAGCGTATTGAACGCGACGGATATTGATGTTTTCGCCGATTTTAGCAATAAGAGTAACACGAGCATCTTCAAACTGTGCTTGTAGCTCTTCTAGGCTTAGTTTTGATGCTAACGCTGCTTCAGCGACTTCGTTAGCGAATGCTAGGAAGTTGCCATCTTTAGCAACGAAATCGGTTTGGCAGTTGATTTCAACCAAAGCGGCAGAACCTTCTGCTTCTTTGATGATGATCGCGCCTTCAGCAGCGATATTACCTGCTTTTTTAGCCGCTTTTGCAGCACCGCTTTTACGCATATTTTCGATGGCAAGTTCGATGTCACCGTTGGTTTCAACGAGTGCTTTCTTACATTCCATCATACCTGCGCCAGTACGTTCACGCAGTTCTTTTACTAGAGCAGCAGTAACAGCCATTCTCTATTCCTCAGTTGATTCAGGATTAAAAATTGGGGGCCTAATGATTTGGCCCCCAATACTAACTATGACTTAGCCCATGTAGTATTCTACAGAAGGCTAAGTAAGACTAAGAGCCGCTATTATTCCGCTTCTACAAAGCCGTCTTTTTCAGCAACTGCCGCTACGTCTTTGTTACGACCTTCGTTTACTGATTCAGCTGCAGCGTTCAGGTATAGTTGAACGGCACGGATCGCATCGTCGTTACCTGGGATGATGTAATCAATACCATCTGGGTTAGAGTTAGTATCAACAACAGCAAACACTGGAATGCCTAGGTTGTTTGCTTCTTTAACTGCAATGTGCTCGTGATCAGCGTCGATAACGAATAGAGCGTCAGGTAAACCGCCCATGTCTTTGATACCACCAAGAGATTTCTCAAGCTTGTCCATTTCACGAGTACGCATTAGCGCTTCTTTCTTGGTTAGCTTGTCGAAAGTGCCATCAGTCGCTTGAACTTCAAGTTCTTTTAGACGCTTGATTGATTGACGAACGGTTTTCCAGTTAGTTAGCATACCACCTAACCAACGGTTGTTTACGTAGTATTGATTGCTTGCAATCGCTGCTTCTTTTACTGCTTCAGAGGCTGCGCGCTTAGTACCTACGAAAAGTACTTTACCTTTTTTGTCGCCGATTTTCACTAGCTCAGCCAGTGCTTCGTTGAACATTGGTACGGTTTTTTCTAGGTTGATGATATGAACTTTGTTACGAGCGCCAAAAATGAATGGTTTCATTTTTGGGTTCCAGTAACGAGTCTGGTGACCGAAGTGAACACCAGCTTTTAGCATATCGCGCATTGATACAGTTGCCATGAAATAATCCTCTATGGGGTTAGGCCTCCACATCCCCCATGTCTCCGACTCCTCAACGTTTATAACGCTGGAAGCACCCCGGAACATGTGTCGGAATGTGTGTGATTTAAAGATAAATGTGTGTGGACTCGGGCAGTTTCGCCGTTACGAAGAAATCAGGCCGATGTTCCGGCGCGTTTTATATCATATTTAGCACTAATCTGACTAGCAAAAATTGTGGCGTAGGCGCTTGGATTGAACCAGCGGGAGCGATGATGAGCAAGAAAATCCATCTTACTATCGATCATCAGGAGATGCGTCATTTAACCTAGCTAACCACCGCGCTTAATCATTCTTATTTACACCGCTTCTTGCGCTTCCTTTTCTCACTGTTACAATATTGCGATTAGCACTCAGTGCCTAAAATTTGAATAGAGAAAGCCGATGTCTGTAAAAATTAAAAATGCTCAAGAAATAGAAAAAATGCGTGTAGCGGGGCGATTGGCTGCGCAAGTTTTAGAAATGATTGAACCTCACGTCAAAGCTGGCGTGACCACTGAACACCTTAACCAACTTTGCCACGATTATATTACCGAGGTGCAAGGCGCTATTCCTGCCCCTCTTAACTATCATGGCTTCCCAAAATCGATTTGCACATCGATTAACCATATCGTGTGCCATGGTATTCCGGCTGAGCAAGATACGCAATTTGGTCAACTGCTTCGCCCGGCCGTCTTAAAAGAAGGTGATATTATGAACATCGATATTACCGTCATTAAAGATGGTTATCACGGTGATACCTCAAAGATGTTCTTAATTGGTGATGTGCAGCCAGCCGACAAACGTTTATGTCTAGTCGCTCAAGAGTGTCTCTATTTGGCCTTAAAAAAAGTGAAACCAGGCGTACAACTCGGCGAAATTGGTACCGCGATAGAGAAATACATCAAAACCAATAATAAAAATAACCCGCGTTCAAAATTCTCGATTGTTCGTGACTACTGTGGTCATGGTATCGGCGCAGAGTTTCATGAAGAGCCACAAGTAGTGCACTACAAAAATAGTGACCGCACACTGCTTCGTGAAGGGATGATTTTTACCATTGAGCCGATGATCAATGCGGGTAAATTTGGTTGTCGCTTGGATGATGAAGATAACTGGACGGTCTATACCGCCGATAGTAAGAACTCGGCTCAATGGGAGCACACTATTTTGGTTACCGCAGATGGCTGTGAAATTCTCACGCTACGTGAAGAAGAGACCATCCCACGTATTTTCCACAATGCTTAATCCTGCCCGATAGTCGGTAAAGGGAGCTTGAGCTCAGCGCTTGATTTCTGTTAGATTGAGCATTCACACTGAGTTCACTCCCTGGCATGGACCGCACTGTTATGGCTTATTTATCCCCGCTGAATTACACCGATCAACAGCTCACGGTTGAGCAATTAAAACAGCAACTCGACCTTTTTTCTGCCTACCAGCGCCAAGCGTTTCTCTCTCGCCATCCGGTCAGTGATCTCGTGGTTGGCCGTGCCGATTATATGGATATGCTCCTGAATCGTCTTTGGCAGTATTTTGGGTTTGATAAACTCAATGACCTCTGTCTGGCCGCTGTTGGCGGATACGGAAGAGCTGAATTACATCCCTTATCAGATATTGATATCTTAGTCGTCTCTACGACCCGATTAGCCGATGATATTGGCAGTAAAGTCAGCCAATTCATTACCTTATTATGGGACTTGCGCCTAGAAGTCGGCAATGCTGTACGTACTGTAGAAGAGTGTATTGAGATTGGTAAAGCGGATTTAACCGTGGCCACCAATTTGCAAGAGGCACGCTTGTTGTGCGGCAGTGACCGTATTTTCCAACGTTTACAATCAGCCATTCATAGCGAATCTTTTTGGCCAAGTGAATGCTTCTACCAAGCTAAAATAAAAGAGCAACGTGAACGCCATGCTCGATACCACGATACGGCCTATAACCTTGAGCCCGACATTAAATCAACGCCTGGCGGTCTAAGAGATATCCATACCTTAAGCTGGGTTGCTCGTCGCCACTTTGGGGCGACATCACTCTATGAAATGAGCCGCTTCGGCTTTCTTACTGACGCTGAATTTCGTGAACTGGCCGAATGCCAAGATTTTTTGTGGCGAGTTCGCTTCGCTCTCCACCTTGAACTAAAACGTTATGACAATCGACTCGGTTTTGCTCATCAAGCTCAAGTCGCCGAACATCTTGGATTTACTGGCGAAGGCAACCGAGCGGTCGAAAAAATGATGAAGGAGTTCTATCGCACCTTACGCCGCGTATCTGAACTCAATAAAATGCTCTTGAAGTTGTTTGATCAAGCGATCTTAAACCGTGGTGAAGAGATCAAAGCCGAGATCATTAATCACGACTTTCAGCGTCGTGGTTCATTAATTGAAGCTCGAAAGCCCGCTCTGTTTCAAGCTCGACCTGAAACCATTCTCGATATGTTTTTGCTCATGGCCAATGACTCGAGCATTGATGGGGTTGCCCCTTCTACGATGCGTCAATTAAGAACCGTACGGCGACGATTGAACAAATTTTTGCATACGATTCCTGCTGCGCGTGAAAAATTTCTCACGCTGACCCGTCACCCCAATGCGCTTCACAAAGCGTTTGGACAAATGCATAAATTGGGCGTATTGGCCGCTTATTTACCGCAATGGAGTCAGATAGTTGGGCAGATGCAATTTGACTTGTTTCATGTCTATACCGTTGATGAGCACAGCATTCGTCTACTAAAACATATCCATCTGTTTAATGACCCAAAAAACCATCAACGTCATCCTATTTGCTGTGAGATTTTCCCGAAAATACAAAAAAAAGAACTGCTGATCCTCGCGGCCATTTTCCATGATATTGCCAAAGGTCGCGGCGGCGATCATTCAGAAATAGGTGCGAGTGAAGCTTACGATTTTTGTATCGAACACGGCCTCTCTAAGCCAGAAGCGAAACTGGTGGCTTGGTTAGTCCAAAATCACTTATTAATGTCCGTCACCGCTCAACGGCGCGATATTTATGATCCAGACGTGATCATCGAATTTGCTAAAAAAGTCCGCGATGAAGAGTATCTGGAATACTTGGTCTGTTTAACGGTGGCTGATATTTGCGCCACTAATCCAGACCTATGGAACAGTTGGAAACGAACCTTACTGGCGGAACTCTTTTACTCAACGCAAAGAGCATTAAGACGCGGGCTTGAACACCCTGTTGATGTTCGAGAACGAATTCGTCATAACCAACAAATGGCGTCGGCACAGCTACGTAAAGAAGGCTTCCATAGCCGTGAAATCGAGCAATTGTGGCAACGATTTAAAGCCGATTACTTTTTACGCCATACTCACAAACAAATAGCATGGCATGGTATGCACATTTTAACGCACTCATCGCCTACTGAACCTTTGGTCTTAATCAGTAAAAAAGCCACGCGCGGTGGTACCGAAGTGTTTGTGTATACCAAAGATCAGCCCGCATTGTTTGCAACCGTGGTCGCCGAATTAGACCGTCGAAACCTGAATGTTCATGACGCGCAAATCATGACCAGTAAAGACGGCTATGTTTTAGATACCTTTATGGTCTTAGATCACAACGGCCAAGCAATTGAAGAAAACCGTCATCATGCGTTAATTAAGCATTTAAGCCATGTATTGACCGATGGCCGTCCAACGAGACTCAAAACACGCCGCATCCCACGTAATCTGCAACATTTCACGGTTCGAACTCAGGTAGACTTTTTACCAACAAAAAGCAAAAAACGCACCTTAATGGAGCTGGTTGCTCTCGATACGCCGGGATTACTGGCCACCATAGGAGCGACGTTTGCCGAATTAAACTTAGATTTACATGGGGCGAAAATCACTACCTTAGGAGAGCGCGCAGAAGACTTATTTATTTTAACTAATCAACAAGGGGCTAAACTCACAGACCAAGAGCAAAGTACCCTACGTGAACGATTAATTGATACTATTGCTCAGCTCTCTTCTTCTCACCAAGAAGCTTTATCGCCTTAATCACTCAAAACAATGCAGAGGATGCTTATGTTTCCACAACTCACCAGCTTGGGAATCGATCAACCCTATACGATTGAACGTTACTCATTGCGCCAAGAAGCGCAAAAAGATGTGCTAAAAATCTATTTCAAGAAACAAAAAGGTGAGTTTTTTGCTAAAAGTGTCAAATTTAAATACCCAAGACAGATCAAAACGGTTTTGGTCGATGGCGGTACTCACCAATACCGAGAAATCAGCGAAATCAATCGTACTCTTACTTTAGTCATTGATGAGTTGAACCAACTCACACGTAATGAGAACGCCGGAGATAACGGCGGTGAGGTGGACGTTAAACAAAAAATATTGAGTGATTTACGTCACTTAGAGAAAGTAGTGGCCAACAAAATTGCTGAAATTGAAGCCGATCTGAACAAACTTTAGTTTGGCTTACCCATAATGGAGCCTCTGCTCCCTTATGGGTGACTGATCAACACGACGTAACTGTGCTTAGTTTAGCCATCCCGCCCACTGCCCAACAAAAAACAGCATGATAGCCGCCATGATACCAGCGACGATATCATCGAGCATAATTCCTACGCCACCTTCTACTTGTTTATCTAGCCATCCAATTGGCCATGGTTTGACCATATCAAAAAAACGAAAGAGCACGAATCCCGTTACAATCCATTGCCAATCAAAGATTGGCAATTGCAGTAACGGAACAATAGACATGGTGATCCAAAAACCAGCAAACTCATCCCAAACAATCGAACCATGATCGTGAACTTGCATATCTGTTGACGTCACTTGGCAAATTTTCACCCCGAGAATGCACGCCATTAAGACGACGAAAAGATAGGCAAATAAGGGCAGTTGCACTAGAAGTAGATACAGAGGAATGGAAGCTAATGTTCCCATTGTGCCAGGTATGATCGGCGATAAACCACTGCCAAATCCGGTCGCCAGTAGATGCCACGGATTGCGTAGTGAAAGACGAGAAAGAGGATGGCTCATGCTGATTCCTTAAAATGATCATAACCAGTCAACGACCAGTCGACTTTTTGCCCATGGTTGAGTAAGTCAAACACGCCATGAGGACGAATTTGACCAATGCAGGTGACAGGCGTCGCAGTATGTGCCAAAGCACTTGCTAACGACCCTTTATTCTCTTCAGGCACCGTAAAGCAGAGCTCGTACTCTTCACCACTGGTTAATGCATACTGCTGCGCAATAAGCGGATCCCCCGTGTACTGCACTAACGCTTCAGATAACGGCAAGGTATGCAAATCAAGGCTCGCTCCTACTTGAGAAGCACTTAAAATATGGGTTAAATCCGCGACTAGGCCATCAGAAATATCAATCGCTGATGAGGCTAAATTGAGCAAGGCTTGTCCAGCGAGAACTCGTGGGGTCGATACGTAATGACGTGACTCTAACACTGATGCACAAGGTAGAGCACGTTTACTCGCATCGAGTACCACCTCAAGTCCTGCTTTACTGTCGCCGAGTTGACCTGTGACATAAATCCAGTCCCCGACTTTTGCACCAGAACGTAACAAGGCTTTATCTTGCGGTACAAAACCTTGCACGGTGAGAGTGATACTCAACGGACCTTTGGTGGTATCACCACCAATCAATTGTACATTGTAGTAGTTCGCTAAATCAAAAAAGGCGTCACAAAATGGAGTAAGCCAATTGGGGTTAATCTCAGGTAAAGTAAGTGCCATCGAGACCCAAGCAGGGGTTGCCCCCATCGCGGCTAAATCACTGATATTAGAAGCAAGGGCTTTATGTGCTACCCATGCTGGATTAGCATTAGCCAGAAAATGAGTCCCTGCAACTAAGGTATCGGTACTGATAGCCAGCCGAACATTCTCTGGTACATTGACGATTGCACAATCATCCCCCAGAGCTAAATGGACATCTTTACGCTGTGGTTGACGTGCCGCCAAATAGTGTTCAATAAAGTTAAATTCACCTAACATGGATGATTCTCTAGCCAGACCAACGAATCCACCGAATGATTCATTCATACGATGTAAATGCGGTTAGTAAAACTAAGCCCATCAATAACACTCGCTCAACCGTTGTAGATGGACTCATTGGTCGATTTCATCTATAAAAAAGGCCAGCGAATGCTGACCTTTTATGCCAAAACTGATTACGCTTTTTTGCGTACATGAGGGGCGGCTTTATCAAGCACGCCATTCACAAACTTATGGCTATCTTCTGCTGCAAACACTTTTGCTAGCTCAATGGCCTCGTTAATCACGACCTTATAAGGAACATCTTCGCGTCGAGTCATTTCATACATCGCTAGACGAAGTAGCGCAAGTTCCATCATATCCAAATCTTGCATCGGACGAGAAACAAAAGGACGTAGTTTGCTATCTAGCTCGGTATGATTGAGCACAACGCCGACAAGCAGATCACGGAAATAGGTCACATCGGTTTGTGGAGCCGATAGCGCAGGCTCTGCTGCATGATGTTCTTCTTCATCATACTTACCACCGGATAAGAACTGCTCTTCAATAGTCGCCACATTCTCTTTAGTAATTTGCCACGAATAAATAGCTTGTAGCGCAAATTGACGTGCATTACGACGTGCGGCTGGTTTCACACTGGCCCCCATTAGGAATCGATTTCAGAAAGAACGTTTATCATCTCAAGTGCGCTAAGTGCTGCTTCTGCACCTTTATTACCAGCCTTGGTTCCTGCGCGTTCAATAGCTTGATCGATAGTATCAACAGTTAATACACCAAACGCGACAGGAATACTGAATTCCATCGACACTTGGGCTAACCCTTTATTCATTTCACTGCAAACATAGTCAAAGTGTGGTGTACCACCACGAATAACCGAACCCAGTGACACTATCGCATCAAATTTGCCTGTTTTGGCAACGCGCTGAGCCACCAGTGGCAGCTCAACCGCACCAGGACAACGCACAACGGTAATATTCTCGTCGCTAACTTGACCATGACGCTTTAAAGTATCGATGGCACCAGACAGCAGACTTTCGTTAATAAAACTGTTGAAACGAGAAATCACAATCGCAACTTTGGCATGGGGGGCTGGGAAACCACCTTCGATCACTTTCATAAGCTTTCCTTTAACTCTGTTCATCAAGTGAGAATCGCCGGATTCTAGCACAAATTTGTGAACGATATCTAATAGTAATTTGCCGCCACAAGGGCGGCCTATCGTGCAGACTTAACGAGCCGAACGTAGAATAACTGGCTTACTCGCTGATATACTCGACAACATTTAAGCCAAATCCACCCAAGGCGTGGTATTTCTTATTGGCTGAAGAGAGCAAACGCATATCACTGACGCCTAAATCGGCAAGGATCTGTGAGCCAACCCCGACCCGTCGAGATGTCCCTTGCTTTTTCGCCATCGTTGGGGCTGCGCCTTTATCTTGCTGTTCAAACATTTTAACGCGATGGATAAGCAGATCAGTGGACTCTTCATTACCAAGAATCACCAACACGCCCCCTTCTTGACCAATACGTTGCATGGCTTTATCCAAAGTCCAACTACGATCGGCGCTGCGATCGCTACGTAATAGATCAGTAAAGGTATCTTGTAGATGAACACGCACTAAAGGTGCTTGCTGACTAACACTCTCTTTGCGCAAAGCAAAATGAATTTGATTGTCAATGATATCGCGATACGTCACCAGCTCAAATTCACCGAATTCGGTTGGTAATTGGCATTGCGCGACCCGTTCGATGGTGGTTTCTGTATTATTACGATACTCAATTAAATCGGCAATGGTACCTAATTTGATGTCGTGTTTTTTAGCAAAAACTTCCAGATCGGGGCGACGAGCCATACTGCCATCGTCATTGAGGATCTCGACAATCACTGACGCAGGCTCAAGCCCTGCGAGACGTGCTAAATCACAACCGGCTTCGGTATGACCTGCGCGGGTGAGCACCCCGCCATCTTGCGCTGCTAATGGAAAAATATGTCCAGGTTGAACTAAATCAGCCGCTTTGGCCTCTTTTGCCACGGCAGCTTGCACCGTACGTGCGCGATCAGCCGCTGAAATCCCCGTCGTTACGCCTTCTGCTGCTTCAATCGATACCGTAAAGTTAGTGGTATACTGTGCGTTATTATCCTGCACCATCGGAGCTAATCCTAGATGCTGGCAACGACTTTTAGTCATGGTTAAACAAATCAATCCGCGCCCATGAGTCGCCATAAAATTGATCGCTTCTGGTGTGATATGCTCTGCGGCCATGATTAAATCGCCTTCATTTTCGCGATCTTCATCGTCCATCAAGATAACCATTTTACCTAAGCGAATATCTTCGATAATGTCTTGTGGGGTACTAATTGACATGACTGTTGTCCTATATTTTGTCTTATTGCGTCACGTATGATTACGCAAAACCATTTTGTTGTAAGAATTCCATTGTCATTCGAGAAGTTGATTCGAGCTCATTCTGACCACCGACCAATAAACGTTCTAAATATCGAGCAAGCACATCCACTTCGAGGTTCACCTTGCGGCCAGGTTGAAAGCCGTCAATGGTCGTTTCTAACGAGGTATGCGGCACGATAGTCAGCTTAAAGGCATTTTTTCGTAACCCATTGACGGTTAAGCTAATCCCATCAATAGTGATCGAGCCTTTTTCAGCAACATACCGAGTTAACTCATTCGGTAAGCTCACCCACAATTCAATCGCACGCCCCACCCACTGGCGTTCAATAATTTCACCAATCCCATCAACATGTCCCGACACAATATGCCCACCAAAACGCGTCGTCGGAAGCATGGCTTTTTCTAAGTTGAGTTTTTCTCCGACTTGATAGTGAGCAAACGCTGATTTATTGAGTGTTTCTAATGAGAGATCAGCTCGATAATGTTGCGAACTGACATCAATAACGGTTAAACACACACCGTTAGTAGCAATGCTATCGCCGAGTTTAACATCACTCATATCGAGTTTTCCCGTAGCAACGGTAATGGTGACGTCTTCACCTTGGCGAGTCATCTCAACCAAGGAGCCCACAGCTTCTATAATTCCGGTAAACATAATCAGTTATCTTATTGGGTTGAGGTGAGAGTTGCGGTTAGGCGAAGATCTGGGCCGACCATTCGACAGTCTTGAATGACTAATCCTAATGCTTGATCCATATGAGTAAAACCTAAGGCTCCTAATAAACCACGGCCGTCACTGCCCATAATTTTTGGCGCAAGGTAGATGATTAGTTCATCTACCAGCTGCTGCTCAAGCAAGCTTTTGGCCAATGTTGGCCCAGCTTCTACCCAAAGATGATTGATCTGATACTGTTCAGCCAAACTGGCTAAAGTATCACGCAGATCGAACTGTTGATGTTCATTCAATGGCACACACAGTTCCGCGTCTTGTTCTGCTACACGAATTACCGGTGAAGCGGTGGCATAAAGAGCCAGTGATTGGTGCAATTGATGCTGGCGGTCAAGTATCACACGAGTTGGCTGGCGAAGTTCAGCATGAGGGTATTGCTGTTGCACATCGGCTGGTAATTCAGACCAACGTACCGCTAATGAGGCGTTATCGGCGACCACCGTTTGACTAGTTGATAACACCGCTCCTGCTTGCGCTCGATATACTTGAACATCTTGCCGTGCTTGAGCTGAGGTTATCCATTGACTTTCACCATTAGCCAGTGCTGTTTGTCCATCTAGACTGGCCGCTAATTTTAGCTGAACATAAGGCATTCCGGTTTGCATCCGTTTAATAAACGCCGGATTGAGCGCCTTGGCGTCCGCTTCTAATAAACCAACTTCCACCTCAATTCCTGCTTCTCGCAACATAGCAATGCCGCGTCCAGAAACTTGTGGATTAGGATCTTGCATCGCGCAAATCACCTTTGCTACTCCGGCTTGAATTAACCCTTCAGCACAAGGAGGCGTTCGTCCGTAGTGAGAACAAGGCTCTAGTGTCACATAAGCGGTCGCACCACGAGCGTGCTCTTTAGCCATCCGCAAAGCGTGCACCTCGGCATGTGGCTGACCAGCTCGATAATGGAAACCTTCGCCAACAATGCGGCCTTGTTGAGTAATCACACACCCAACCTTTGGATTCGGCGCCGTGGTAAAGCGTCCGCGCTGAGCAAGTTGAATGGCTCGCGCCATCATTTGATAATCGACAGCAGAAAAGTTTGACATCATCGGACTCACGTTCAATTTTCTAATTTAGCAATCTCTTCACCAAATTCGCGAATATCTTCAAAACTACGATAAACCGAAGCAAAGCGAATGTATGCCACCTTATCTAACTCTTTCAGTTGTTCCATCACTAAATTACCGATCAATTCACTCGGAACTTCCCGCTCGCCGGTGGCGCGTAATTTAGATTTAATGGTACTGATCGCTAACTCAATCGCATCGGCGCTAACAGGGCGTTTTTCTAAAGCGCGTAGCATCCCACCGATCATTTTTTCTTCATCAAATGGCTCTCGATTACCGTTGGATTTGATGACTCTTGGCATCACTAGCTCTGCGGTTTCAAACGTGGTGAAACGTTCGCTACAAGTCAAACATTGCCGACGACGGCGCACTTGGTGACCATCAGCCACTAGACGAGAATCGATAACTTTTGTTTCGTTTTCAGAGCAAAAAGGACAATGCATATTACCTCCCTAGCAAGGTGATCAGTGTACCGGAAATGGGCATATGAACAAAAGGAAAAGGGGCCAACAAGCCCCTTTTCCTGATTGATTTAGTCAAATTTGTTAAGCGCCTCTATCGATAAACAGCAGCTCATCATATTCAGCAGTTAAATGGCTTTAACTGCGTAATAAATAATTTCCTTTACCAACCCATTTGTAACTGGTCAACTCTTCAAGTCCCATTGGGCCACGAGCATGCAGTTTTTGGGTCGATACAGCGACTTCTGCCCCTAAACCAAATTGCGCACCATCGGTAAAACGAGTCGAAGCATTGACATAAACCGCAGCAGAACCCGCGGTATTAACAAACCGCTCAGCATTGAACAGATCGTTAGTCATGATAGCATCGGAATGGCTGGCATTATGCTCACGCATATGATCGATCGCCTGCTCAACACCACTAACAACTTTAACACCTAAGGTATAACTTAACCATTCGGTATCAAAATCTCCCGCTTGTGCGAGGCGAATATTGTTTGCCTCGGGAAGCAGTGCTTTGGTATGTTCATCGACAACTAACGTCAGTTTATCGTGCAATTGATGCTGCAGTTTTTCTAACAAAGGTTGAGCGATCGCTTGATGAACCAGTAAGGTATCTAATGCGTTGCAGGCTGATGGACGTTGCATTTTGGCGTTTTCAATCACCGCAAGCGACTTATCAAGGTCGGCACTCTCATCAACAAAAATATGGCTGATACCAAAACCGCCAATGATCACTGGAATGGTGCTGTTTTCCTTACACATTTTATGCAGCCCAGCACCACCACGCGGAATGATCATATCGACATACTGATCCATTGTTAATAATTGAGTAACGTATTCACGCTCGGGTTGACTGATATATTGAACGGAAGCCATAGGGAGTTCAGCTTTGCTCAAAGCTAACTGAATCACTTTAACTAACTCAAGATTGGAGAAAAAAGTCTCTTTACCACCACGTAATATCGCAGCATTACCGGTCTTTAAACATAACGCGGCAATATCAATCGTAACATTAGGGCGAGCTTCGTAAATAACGCCCACCACACCAAGGGGAACACGACGACGAGCTAATGACATGCCATTTTCAAGGACTTTACTGTCAATTTCACTGCCGACAGGATCAGGTAAACTGATGACATTACGCACATCATGGGCGATGGCCTGTAAGCGTGATTCATTAAGCAGAAGTCTATCGAGCAACGCTTCACTTAAACCTGACGCTTGCCCTAAAGCAATATCCTTGGCATTCGCCGCTAAAATAGCGTCCATATTCGCTTCTAATTCATCCGCAATTATCGCGAGTGCTTGGTTTTTCTGCGCAGTTGAAGCGGTAGCAAGTTGAAACGAGGCCGATTTTGCCGCCTTACCCATTTCGATTAAATCCACGATTCTTCTCCCTATTCTTGAATTACAACCATATTATCACGGTGAATGACTTCAGCGCCGTAATCATAACCAAGAATATCAATGATCATGGTGCTGTGTTGGCCGGCAATTTTACTCAAGTCGCGACTGGAATACGTACTGATACCACGGGCAATCAGATGCTGATGTTGATCTTTCACGCAAATGACCTCGCCGCGCGCAAACTCGCCCGCGACTTTAATAACCCCTTTAGCCAACAAACTGCTGCCTTTACCAAGTAAGGCATTAACCGCGCCTTGATCAATGTACACATCGCCAGCAGCAGCAGGCCCCGCTAAAATCCAACGTTTACGATTTTCTAGTGCTTCTTCAAGAGCTAAAAAGCGTGTGCCTTGTGGCGTGTCGCTTAATGCATCAAAAATGACATTGGGCGCTCGGCCAGCAGCAATAATCACTTCAATCCCAGCTCGACGAGCAATATCGGCCGCTTGCAGCTTAGTCGCCATGCCTCCGGTACCTAATGTTGTGCCACTTCCACCCGCGATTTTTCGCAACGTATCATCAATGGTTTTAACCTCTTTGATTAACTCAGCATTGGGGTCTTTACGCGGATCGGCGGTGAACAAACCTTTTTGATCGGTTAATAATAAAAGCTTATCCGCTGCACACAAAATACCGACTAAGGCCGAGAGATTATCGTTATCACCGACTTTAATTTCATTGGTTGCAACAGCATCGTTTTCATTGACCACTGGAATAATGCCGTGTTCGATCAGCGCATTAATCGTATCTCGCGCATTCAAAAAGCGCTCTCGATCTTCCAAATCAGCACGAGTTAACAGCATTTGACCAATTTTTATGCCGTAAAGCGCAAATAACGACTCCCACGCTTGAATCAACTGGCTTTGACCAACGGCAGCCAATAACTGTTTACTCGATATGGCTTGGGGCAATGCGGGATAACCTAGATGCTCTCGACCCGCAGCAATCGCTCCTGAAGAGACAATCACCACACTGTGGCCTTGTTTTTTTAATTCAGCACATTGACGGACTAACTCAACCATATGTGCACGATCAAGTGCTAACGTTCCACCGGTAAGAACACTGGTTCCTAGCTTCACAACGATGGTTTGTAACGCTGTTTGGCTCTGTTGATTCATTGTCATGATTTTGTCTGTTGAAGAAAACATTTAAGAGGTGATGTTTTAGCAATCCAGCGCCTCTTACACAAGCAGAAAAGGTGCTAAAGAGCACCTTTTTTTAGTGGGAATTATTTCTTACTCTGCTAAGCACTCTATGAGCAGTAAAGGAAGTGCTCTTATTAATACGATAAAATGCAACAACCCAATCATTAAATGATAACGCGGTCATGGTAAAAAAGCAGGCAACCTATAATTAAGCAAACTCAGTCGACTGTTGATGGAGCGATAAACTTAATTCAAAACGTTGCTGCAAAGTTTGAGCTAACTTTTTATGGAAATCCTCTTGGGTACGAATCACTTCAGGCAGCGCCGCTGCCGTCGGTTTACTCTCTTCCCATTCGCCTGCGAGATTATAGCGGCCGATACGGTAATTAGCCTCAAAGCCCGTCTCGGTCGTCGTCAACTCCATCCACCAACCCCAAAATTCACGTTTTTCGGGCGATTTTTTATCATTGATACAAAAAGCCAAACAATCAAACCAATAAATGCCTTCCTGGCACTGCCCCTCCCGTAAATAGGGACCAATCGCTTTTAACGTCGATAATAAACGATAATGAGTAGGGTATTTTGCTGCCTCTGACATGTAGACTCTCCTTGTTAAGAATGATTATTGCTTTTAATAATCATACGCTTAAAAACGTAGATAATTCACTCTTAACTAATTTAAGCCAAAAGTCATTCGCAAAGTTGTTCTTCCAGCCACTTTATCGCTAAATCGAGGGATTGCTCATATCCTCGTGTAAGACTTTCACTCTTTATCTGTTTTGATTGCCCACCTTGACTAAAAGTCGCAATCAAATGGTTATCACTAGCAGGAGAAACCGGATCGCCCTCCATTGCCAACGCCAAAATAGGCACTTTAGTACGTCGAGTCGCGAGGAAGCCTTGTACTTTCAATGACCACGCCATCAGTTGAGCCGATAAACTCGGAATATCTACCGCATGTTTACCAATTCGCGACGCTAACACATCCATGTACATTTTCGACATTAGCTTCATTTTTTGCTGAGAAACAAAAATATCATGCACCGGAGCGCCGATAGCGACACACGCTTTAATTTTATCTGATTCAATAAACGATAATCTGACCATCGCATTACCACCAAAGCGAAAGCCAATTAAACCAACTCGACGATGATCAACCCAAGGCAAAGGCGCTAATTGATTAAGTACCGCTTGGTGTAAACAGGAAGAATCTTGCGTTAATGACCAATGATTACTGTGGCCAACAGAGGGCATATCAATCGTTAACATCGCAATATTTCGTTTAGCCAAATAATCACGAAAGAGACGCCACATATCGGTTTGCAAACTATCAAGACCGGCACTAACGATCACCACGGGTTGTGGCTCATCGGTGTGTGATAAATGTAGGTGGCCAAGAATTTTCTTACCTTGATAATCAAACTCTAATGGCTTAATCGTATACTGTGTCAGTTCAGAGGCATGTTTATAAGCAGCATTGGCTAACACTCGCGCTTGAATAGCTAAGGTATCATTTTTTAAATGAGGATAACCGGCAATACTGTAGCAAAGGGAAGCACTAAACATACGTTCTGCCGCCGCTTCTCCCGTTAAGGCTTCACTTTGCTTATGGTAACGCCCGCCGAGCTTTGTCCACTCATACGTCCAATTACCGCTATGATAACCAATCACCGTGTCTAACCACTTTTCATGACTACGAGAATGCTCAGATGAAGCCATGTTAGCGAGGACTTCTTCTTGGTCAATCGGATTAATTCCTAACCAAGCCCACTGTAAACGGCGTAAATTTCGATACCAAGAAAAAGGGTCTTGCTCCATTTTCTGTTCAAAAAACTCACTACTGCTCGGCATGTATTGGGTGAGAGAGGAGGTCTCTTTCGCCTCTTTATGCTGTTGAAAGAGCGTTTCAGATAGGTTGATATTACTTGATTCAGACATGATGCATCTCATTATTAAACCGCTTAGACCTTATAGTAATCAAAAAAAAGGCCCTTTGCAGGGCCATATGTCGATTAATTGCGGGAAACTGGTGATGAATCAATAATTGTCGTTATTTTTGCTTACGATTCACTGGTTCAACATAAGCTAAAGCCATATCCCAAGGTTGTTCAATCCAAGTATCTTGTTCAATATCGACTACGTATTCATCCACTAAATCTTTACCTGCTGGTTTAGCACAAACGGTCACAAATTTAGCTTTCGGGTACATTTCACGGATTTTTCGTGCCGTATCACCGCTATCAACCAAATCATCAACAATAAGAAAACCTTCACCATCATGCTCAGGTGCTTTCAGTACGGTCATATCACGTTGATGGTCATGATCGTAACTTGAGATACAAACGGTATCAACATAACGAATGCCAAGTTCACGCGCTAAAATAGCTGCAGGAACCAACCCACCGCGACTCACACCGAGGATACCTTTCCATTGCTCAGCAGGCATTTGACGCTGGGCTAATTCACGGCAAAAATTTTGCATATTGTCCCAAGTGATTACGAATTTTTTACTCATTGTGATTGAACCTAATTATTTGAAAATAGAGCCTATTTACGCTTCAAGAATAAACTTAATAACAAAGACGATCGCCATAATCCAAACACTAAGCGAAACGTGTCGACCTTTGCCACTCAATAGTTTAATCACGGCGTAAGAGATAAAACCAAGTGCGATACCTTCAGCTATTGAGAAGGTTAAAGGCATTAATAAGCAAGTCACTACCGTCGGTGCCGCTTCTGTAAGATCTCGCCAGTCGATACTTACCAAGCCGGACATCATTAGAATCGCGACATAAAACAACGCACCCGCCGTAGCGTAGGCAGGGATCATTCCCGCTAATGGCGAGAAGAATAATGCAAGTATAAATAAAATGCCAACAACTACCGCGGTTAAGCCCGTGCGACCGCCTGCAGCCACACCTGAAACACTTTCGACATAAGATGTGGTATTCGAGGTGCCCAATAATGCGCCGACAGACGTCGCTGTCGAGTCAGCAAGCAATGCTCGATTTAAACGTGGAATTTTACCATCTTTACCAATGAAACCCGCTTTGTTTGCCACTCCAACGAGAGTTCCAGCGGTATCAAACAGGTCAACAAACAAGAAAGCAAACACAATTGAAATCATGCCGATTTCAAATACGGCTGAAAAATCAAGCTGCATGAAAGTTGGAGCAATACTTGGTGGCGTAGACATGATGCCTCCCCAAGTCACATCGCCAACAATCAACCCTAAAATAGTCACCGCTAAAATAGCGATCATCACCGCCCCTTTAACACCGCGATGAACCAGAGCAATCGTGAAGAAAAAGCTTAACGCCCCCAACACAGCAGGCAACGAGGTAATCGCTCCCATTGACACCAAAGTTGCCGGGTTATCGACCACAATACCAGCATTTTTAAGCGCGATAAATGCTAAAAACAAGCCAATGCCGGCAGAGATACCCGTGCGTAACGACATTGGAATCGAATTAATGATCCATTCACGAATCTTAAATAGACTCAATAGGAGAAATAAAATACCTGAGCAAAATACCGCCGCTAACGCCACTTGCCACGTATACCCCATGCCAAGTACAACAACATAGGTAAAGAAAGCATTTAACCCCATGCCAGGGGCTTGCGCTATCGGGTAGTTAGCGACAAAACCCATAATAAAACAGCCAATCGCTGCCGCTAAACAGGTCGCCACAAAAACAGCACCACGGTCCATTCCTGCATCCGCTAAAATTGCCGGATTCACAAAAATAATATAAGCCATGGTCAGAAACGTCGTGATCCCGGCAATGATCTCAGTGCGCACGGTTGTGCCATTTTCACTGAGTTTAAACAGTTTTTCCAACATGTTAGAATCCTAATACAGACAAAGTAAACGGTTGCGTAATCGATTGGCGGGAATTATAAAGTTATCAACTGATAATTTCCATACACAACTACTATCAATCTGTAGGAAAAAAACGACTTTATCTATGCTAAAAACGTGACAGCGCCAGACCAACGTTCGTGAACTGATACTCGCGAGGACAATGCTCATCCGCTGAGCAAAGGATTATTATGGATCGTTAAGCATAAAAAAACGCCATCTGAGTACAGATGGCGGTGAATTATTTTAATCACTGTAGATTAACAATAGATTCTAATATAGGGGTGAACAAAAACATATAACTTTCAAGTGGTTAATTTAATAACCAAAGCTTGACGGATAAGTAAAGTTGCTAGTAAAAACAGAGTTGTTTTTCCAGAACATTACGCAAGATAAACCTTTATTCATAGCTATCACCTTTAAAATCAAACGTCATTAAGTTGATTTCTCAGTTCCTTGGAGGCGATAAATCGGACTCATCCTTTGAGCATTTTTTCTTCACTAGGGAAGTTGGTTACAAATATACCACCAAGAAAATTAATTACAATACTTTTGGTGATTAAAATCACAAAAAAACACTAATCATGACACGTTTTGGTAATTTAATTACACAAATGTCAGTAATAATGTCTTCGCTCCTCACTCAACATGGGTAGCTCCTCTCGTTCTTAAAGCCTCAAAACGATTGAATAATACGTGTATCATTGACACTCTCTAAGCAGAATGTTTCACGTTGTCGTCATCGTTCAGTCGAATAAACAAAAGATAACTTTGATCGCGACTCACTGAACAACGATGAACAATGTGACTAGCGTAACGAACGTGGTAAATCTCGATCAGGAAAAATGGTAGCCATCGAGAAGGATAATAAATCCACTACTCCCAGATCTCGCATAATGGTATGCTATTTCATATTATCGTCTCACCTCCGATCTCAGTTTATTACTCTGCAAAACATCCATAAATATGCACATTGATCGGGGACAATCACAAAAAGGAGTTATCAGTGTCTGAATTCCATTCTGAAATCAGTAGTTTATCACCTAGCCCTGTTTGGCAGTTTTTTGATAAAATTTGTTCTATCCCTCATCCCTCTAAACATGAAGAAGCACTGGCTCAATACATTATTGATTGGGCGACTCAGCAAGGCTTAGAGGTTCGTCGCGATCCGATCGGCAATGTGTTTATCAAAAAACCAGCCACTGCAGGAATGGAGCACAAAAAAGGGGTTGTACTCCAAGCACACATTGATATGGTTCCGCAAAAAAATGAAGAAACGCAACATGACTTTGCGACCGACCCAATCCAACCTTATATTGATGGAGAATGGGTAACAGCAAAAGGAACCACATTAGGTGCGGATAATGGCATTGGCATGGCAACCTGTTTGGCCGTACTTGCCTCTAATGAGATCAAACATGGTCCGCTTGAAGTTTTATTGACCATCGATGAAGAAGCCGGCATGACAGGTGCATTTGGTCTGCAAGCCGGTTGGCTAGAAGGCGATATTCTTCTCAATACCGATTCAGAGCAAGAAGGTGAAGTCTACATGGGCTGTGCCGGTGGGGTTGATGGCGCACTGACTTTCGCCATCACTCGTGAAACGATTCCTTCTGGCTTTGTCACCCGACAATTAACCTTAAAAGGCTTAAAAGGCGGCCATTCTGGTTGTGATATTCATACTGGTCGCGGTAACGCCAATAAATTACTTGGTCGTTTTCTTGCCACTTACGCTCAAGCATTAGATCTGCGTTTAATTGAGTTTCGAGGTGGGAGCTTACGTAATGCGATTCCAAGAGAAGCTTTTATTACCGTCGCTATCCCGGCAGAAATGGAAACTCAGTTAGAACAAGTGTTTAATGATTACCAGCAATTATTAGTCGCTGAACTGGGTAAAGTGGAAACCAGTATTACCACCTTTAATCAAGCAAAAGAAACCACTCAAGGGGTATTCTCAAGCGCCGATCAGCAACGCTTCATTGCCGCACTGAATGCTTGTCCGAACGGCGTGATCCGCATGAGTGACGATATTCAAGGAGTGGTAGAAACCTCGCTTAATGTCGGCGTGATCACAACCGAAGCAGAGCAAGTGAATGTGCTATGTTTGATCCGTTCATTGATTGATTCTGGACGCAGCCAAGTTGAAGGGATGCTAACCTCTATCGCCGAATTAGCCGGTGCCGACGTTCGTTTTTCAGGAGCCTATCCTGGTTGGAAACCCGATGCTGACTCAGAAATCATGGCCATCTTCCGTGATATGTATGAAGGTATTTATGGCCATAAACCTAATATCATGGTCATTCATGCCGGATTAGAGTGTGGACTATTCAAAAAACCATACCCACATATGGATATGCTTTCCTTTGGCCCAACGATTAAGTTCCCTCACTCTCCAGATGAAAAAGTGAAAATAGATACTGTAGCGCTATTTTGGCAACAAATGGTCGCTTTATTGGAACATATTCCAACAAAACAGTCTGTCTAATCGATAATTATGATAGGCTTTGTTCAGAACCGAACAAAGCCTATCATTCAAATGAGGCTAATTTTCACTCAACCCGTTGGTACTTGCCGGCGTAACAGGTTATACGATGCAATCAAACGCATTGATTGGATGAGTGAATTATTCAGTCACAAAATAAAGTAAGCGGTGTATCAATTTTTTTTATCGATACGAATAATTTTATTCATTAGCTGCGGATTTTATCTGCTGCTAGAGTTCGCTCCCTTGAATTTTCCCGAGTTATTCACCTAACTCGATTCAAGCTGATGACTCGATGACTGTCGTATCGAGATGCTGCTAATTTTCTTCCCTTATGGGCCATTCCTGAGCAGCATCAACTGTGCTCAAATACACAACCATATTCAAAAAAATGACCATGACAAAAAAAATGATTGTTGGATGGAGAGAAACACTTAGCCTTCCTGATTTAGGCATTGAAAAAATAAAAGCCAAAATCGATACTGGCGCAAGAACCTCTTGTTTACACGCTTTTAAAGTAGAAAGCTTTACCAAAGATGACGCGCTATGGGTGAGATTTTGGATTCATCCATTACAACATAATGTTGATAAAGTCACCGTCTGTGAAGCCGAAGTGATTGATGAACGTATCGTGCGTGATTCCGGTGGGCACGAGGAATCCCGCTATGTGATCAAATCCGATCTTTGTCTCGGTGGTCAACGCTGGCCGATCGAAATAACGCTAACCAATCGTGAGAATATGGCGTTTCGTATGTTACTCGGCAGAACCGCAATGCATCACAAACTGATTGTCGATCCTACACAATCTTTTTTAATCCCTTTCGAGGAAAATAAATAATGAAAATTGGTATTCTATCGCGTAACGCTTCTCTGTACTCCACGAAGCGCTTGATTGAAGCATGTAAACAGCGCGGTCATGAGGTAAAAGTCATTGATGCCTTACGCTGTTATATGAATATCAATTCAGACCAACCCGAGATCCATTTTAAAGGTGAAGAGCTCGGTGGTTTTGATGCAGTGATCCCAAGGATCGGTGCTTCAGTCACCTTCTACGGCACCGCAGTATTACGTCAGTTTGAAATGATGGGGGTTTATCCTGCCAATGAATCTGTTGCCATCAGCCGCTCACGTGACAAGTTACGTTCAATGCAGCTACTTTCTCGTAAAGGCATTGGTATGCCGATCACTGGCTTTGCCAGCAAGCCTGATGATGTCAAAGACTTGTTAGATATGGTCGGAGGGGCTCCTGTAGTGATTAAATTGCTTGAAGGTACCCAAGGTATCGGTGTTGTGTTAGCCGAAACCCGAAAAGCGGCTGAAAGTGTCATTGAAGCTTTTATGGGCCTAAAAGCCAACATTATGGTGCAAGAGTACATTAAAGAAGCGGGTGGCGCCGATATTCGATGCTTTGTTATCGGTGATAAAGTGATTGCCGCCATGAAGCGTCAAGGTGCTGAAGGTGAATTTCGCTCCAATTTACATCGTGGGGGAACCGCATCGTTAGTAAAAATTACCCCTCTAGAACGCAAAACAGCGATTGATGCTGCTAAGATTATGGGACTGAATGTTGCTGGTGTCGATTTACTTCGCTCAGAACGAGGCCCATTGGTTATGGAAGTCAATTCATCACCGGGCTTAGAAGGCATTGAAGCCGCAACAGGGAAAGACATTGCCAGCCTGATCATCGAGTTTATCGAGAAGAATGCGGCCAGTAGAAGGACAAAAACACGTGGTAAAGGCTAATCGAAATACGGATTATCAATTTTTGGGGGAATCCATTCCCCCAGCAAGTAAACGAGTCATTGAGCTCGAAGCTGCGAAACTGTACACCCACTCTCCTCTATCCATCCCCATAGAAATCATCCATGGCATCTCGAAAGGTCCGGTCCTTATGGTCAATGCCGCGATTCATGGAGATGAACTTAATGGGGTCGAGATCGTTCGACAACTGATCAACTCGCTTGACCCAAAAAAGTTAAGAGGGACATTAATCACTGTCCCGATAGTCAATGTGTTTGGCTTTATTCATAAATCTCGCTACCTTCCTGATCGGCGAGATCTTAATCGCTGTTTTCCTGGCAGTGAAAAAGGCTCACTCGCCTCACGAATGGCGCATAACTTCTTCTCTCAAGTCGCACTTAATTGTGATTACATCATTGATTTACATACAGGTGCCATACATCGAACTAATTTACCACAAATTCGCGCTGATCTGAGTAATCGTGAAACCTTACGTATCGCTGAAGCGTTTGCTACGCCAGTTATTTTAGATTCACCACTGCGTAATGGCTCGTTACGCAGCGAAGCCGAAAAAGCCGGTATTACCGTATTGACCTATGAAGCGGGTGAAGCATTACGCTTTGATCCTATCGCTATCCATGCTGGAATTGTCGGCGTAAAACGTGTCATGCAAGAAATCGGTATGCTGCGCCCAAGTCGCAAAAAACGCCCAACCTCAGTCATCGCCAAATCCACAAGTTGGCAGCGAGCAGAAGCCGACGGCATTTTGCGAACCCTCGTTTCACTTGGCGATAAAGTCGAAAAAGGCCAAGTATTAGCCTACATTAATTCACCACTCGGTAATGTAGAAGTTGAAATAAGAGCTAGCAAAGGTGGGATTGTGATTGGTCAACAAACACTCCCCTTAGTCAATGAAGGCGATGCGGTCTTTCATTTGGCTTATTTCAGTCAAAGTGACGAGATGGTTGAGCAAGTTGTCGGTGATTTTATTGAAGAAGTGACCGATAGTGATTTAGAACCATTAACGACTGGGCAAATCATGCCACCATCCCCGGTCTGATCCAATAATGCCCTTGTGGTTTATCAACAAGGGCATTTATCTATCTTGCGGTTTATTATCAGCTAGGTAAAAGAAGCCCAAATTACGGTTGTCACCAAAAGCGGACAAACAAATTTGACATACCACGGCCAGATTTTCGCAAACCAACTACCTGCAAACTCGGGATAACCGTGTTGCAACTCTTTGAACTTAGCATGACGACTCCATACCCAGCCGCCAAATAGGCAGAACATTAATGCCGCTGTCGGTTGTAAATATTGAGTTGCCGCCATCGCAACCAAGCCAAATAGACTCGCAAAGTTATACACTATCACGATGCTAAATAACGCAATCAAACCACCCAATACCCAACTGGTGCTTCCCCGTGGCGTATTAAAGCGCTCACTTACCAAAGCGACGGGACATTCCAACATCGAGATCGACGAGGTTAATGCGGCAATGGTTAATAATAAGAAAAACACCACCGCAAACAGTTGCCCAAGCAAACCGAGACTATCGAACATTAATGGCAAGACGGTAAACACTAAAGTATCCGAGCTCAGTAACGAACCATCTTGAGCATAAATTTGTACACCATTATGCATCGCCACAAACATTGCTGGCATCACCACTAAACCAGCAATAAACGCGACACTGGTATCAACCAAAGTAACGCTCATCGCCATCTTCGGTAAGTTCTCTTTTTTACTTAAGTAAGAGCCGTAAATCAACATCGAACAACCGCCGATCGTTAAAGAGAAAAAGCCTTGTCCCATCGCCGCTAAAATGAGTTTTCTATCCCACACTTTTTCAAAATCAGGTACTAAGTAGTGTTTTAAACCATCCATAGCCCCCTGCTGCATCATGATATAAACAAACAGCACGGCAAATAAAACGAATAACGCAGGCATCAAGCGTGTTGACCACTTCTCAATACCTTGTTTGACTCCGCTACGAACAATCAAAATGGTTAATAAGTAAAAAATCAATGTGCCTAATAGATTACGTTCGACGGAAAAACCTTTAAGCCACGAGCTAATATTGGTCAATCCCAACAGATCAGTAATCGCGGCGAACAGAAAACAGATGATCCAACCACCAACGATACTATAAAACGCCAACACCGCGCTGGGTACACTTAATCCTACCCAGCCAACGAAAGCACCAACCTTTTTACCTAAAGGATGATTGGTTAGTGAGCGCATACTATCGACTGGGTTAGCTTGACCTGATCGACCAATTGCCATCTCCACCACTAACATAGGAAAAGCGACGACAAAAATAAGCACTAAATAAACAAAAAGGAAAGCGCCACCACCATTGCTGGCCGCTTGAGTAGGAAATCCCCAAATATTTCCAAGCCCCACCGCTGCTCCTGCGGCTGCTAAAACAAAACCAAGTCGAGAACCAAAGGTTTCCCGTGAACTACCTTGTGTCATAACCACTCACACATCATCAAACTAGTAAGCTAGTACAATAATCGAAAATCAATCCATCGACAATCGTTATCTTATGATTCATTCAGTAATGAGAAGTTTTTTAATCTAGGGATAGATTGATGTAATACTTGCTCTTGTTGCTGCAATTGCGTTAGCGAGCTACACAGCGCAGTCACTTCACTGGTCAATTGTTGTGAGTAATCATTTAAACGTTGCGTGACATGGATTTTAAGATCATCCATTTGCCGAGTGAGTTCAGTCAGATTCATTCCTCCTTGGCGCTGCATTTTTTGCGCAATCACCATAAAAGCATCCGATAAAAATTGTTGACTGATTGCTTGCTGAGCTCGTTCAAATTCTTGCTGCCACTCTTTCTCGGTGACTGAAAATTTTTGCGCAGGAAACACCCATTGTTCTTGATGATGATAGCGAGCCTCTACCTCACTAAACAAGGCTTCGATCCGATGCTGCACATTATCAAAAGCTCCAGGAGCTTCAAGGCGAGTCGCCACATCTTCTAATAGGATACGGCTACGCTGTAAGTTCTTATTGGTTAATTGTTGAGTCTCAGCCAAAATCGAATCAATCTGTTGTCGATAATCTCTTAACACCGCTTGTTGTTGATTCGTTACTCTTATTGGCTGCCCCGAAATTAACAGTTCATTTTGTTGGGTGATCACCGCGTGTTGATCAGTGCGATGAATTTCGATCTGCTGCGCAGTCATACGCAGTTCATTGTGCAATTCAACAGGACAGGTGATTGCCCATAATGAAGGGCTAACCATAAGCCCACACAGTAACAATAATTTTTTCATATTTTCCTCAAACTTAGTCGCGTGCATCTTATCCTAACGAAATGTCGACCCAGTTAGTGAATTGTCATAATCTGGCATGAAACATTCAGATAACGTTTGATGTCACTGCTGCTGATATTAAAAAAAGCTTAATTGAACGAAAGGTTCTGGCGGTTTTAAGGTGACATTGAGTCCCAGTAAGCGTATTCCTCGCCCTTTTTGACGCTGAAGGACATCAGCTAATAGCGATTTAAAATCATTGCGCTCTAGCTGAGTTTGTCCATGCTCAATCGTCGTGAGTTGAAAATCAGCAAACTTAACCTTAATGCCTTGCTTGATGATTCCTCGTTGCGGGCAAGAACGGTTTAGTCGTCGCTCAAGCTCAGGAAATAGAGTTTGCTCAATGAGTTGCCAACATTGTTCGTAAGTTTGAATATTTTCACTCAAGGTACGCTCAACCCCGACAGACTTTCTTTCACGCTCAACAACTATCGGCCGCTCATCAATGCCATGACTTTTTTTCCACAGTGAAGCTCCCAAGCGCCCAAAGCTAACCAACAGTTGTCGATAGTCGCTATTTTTTATGTCTTCACAGACATAAAATCCAGCTTGATGCAGTTTCTCTAAACTCACCTTACCAACACCTGGGATTTTACCTAAAGGTAAACCATCAATAACGCCTTGTACTTGTTCAGGTGTTATTACGCACAGTCCATTTGGTTTATTGATATCAGAGGCAATTTTGGCGAGAAACTTAAGTGGCGCAACGCCGGCAGAGGCCGTCAACTGGAGTTCATTCCAGATATCACGCCGAATCGCTTCAGCAATTAATGTGGCGCTGCCATAATAAGTCTGAGCATCACTGACATCTAAAAACGCCTCATCTAATGACAGGGGCTCTATAATCGCAGTATAACGCTGAAAAATCTGTTGGATATGTTGCGAGATAGTTTTATAGACCGACATTCTACCCGGCACCACCAATAAGTGGGGGCATAGTTTGATCGCCTGAGCCGTTGGCATCGCAGAATGAATACCAAAACGTCGCGCTTCATAATTACATGTACTGATCACACCGCGCTGTTTCTCATTCCCTCCGACCGCTAATGGTCGATCTCGATAGGTAGGATTATCACGCATTTCTACGGCAGCGAAAAAACAGTCCATATCAATATGAATAATTTTACGAATCGATTCACCCATCACGCATCACGAACAAAACTGTATGTATGAACAGTATAGATATTTCGTTATGAAATGCATATAAAAAAACACCTCGCCCAGATGGCGAGGTGTTGATTACTTGATTGAGAAAAGCGTTAATGGCTTTACCCTTCCTCCTTGAAGCGGCAGCGGTGTTGGTTGCGTTCGTACACCCCAATCATATAGTCTGCCTATGCTCATGGCGATTTACTCACTTGCCGCCTACCTGCAACTCCAAGTTGTTTGAGTATATTCATCGCACATAAAAAGATTAAGCAATTCGGTCTTTTTCCCATGCTGCTAACCGTTCAGCACGAGCTGCGGCACGTGCTTCTCGTTTTTTACGAGCATCACAAGGTTCAGGGCAATTACAAACCTTTTCAATACCAACCGCACCAAGACCGCCACAACTGCCTTTCACGACTTTCTTTTGAAAAATATAGCCTACTGCCATTGCAGCAATCACTGCCATAAAGACAGCAAATGTTATAAAAAAAGTACTCATCGTAACTGACTCACTCTTTATTTTGACCGATTAAGATAAGGCTGAAATGCACTGGAAACCACCTCTCTAAAGCCATCATCTGTTTTAATAATCATAAATACGGGGATTTGATTTAACTCAGCCACCGCCATCGCCTTTTCTTCACCTAGCACCATAAGACCCGTTGAAAGACCATCAGCGGTCATGCTCGATTTATCCAGAACCGTGACTGAAACCACTTTATTATCGATTGGATAACCCGTTTGTGGATTAATAATGTGTGAATAACGCATACCATCGCGTTCAAAATAATTCCGATAATCACCAGAAGTGGCAATAGCCATATTACCGGGTTCAATTATCTCTTGAACTGAGCGCTCTTGTACAGACGGTTTTTCAATCGCAATTCGCCAAGGAATGCCTTGAGCATTAAGGCCCTTAAGGCGCATTTCTCCGCCAACTTCAACCATGTAATTCTCAATCCCTTGCGATTCGATAAAGTCGGCAACAACATCAACTCCCCAACCTTTGGCGATGGTTGACAAATCAACGTATAAATCAGGGATAGCTTTACTTAAAAAATGCCCAGAAATGGATAAATGTTCTATGCCTGTTTTGGCTTTTCGTGCGGCTAACTCTTGCTCACTAGGTACTGTATCTCGGCGCGCTTCGGGACCAAAGCCCCATAAATTAACCAAAGGCCCGACCGTCACATCTAATGATCCCAAGGTGAGCGCATTCAGTCGAATTGCCTCTTTCACAACCGTTGCCGTTTGCTCTGAGACCTGAAAAGGCTCGCTACTTTGATGTTGATTAAAGCGACTGAGTTCAGAATCTTCACGGTACGTTGACATCTGGTCATTGACTTGCTCTAACAAACGATCGATCTCTGTTTGTAAATGAGATGAGTCAGGAATGCCTGCTTGTTGAGTGTACTTTATATTGTAGGTCGTCCCCATCGTTGGCCCATTTAAATGGACCAATTCAACTGATTTTTCACATCCAGCCATAAAAATTAGCGATGCGAATGCAACAAGCCATTTCTTCACTTATTAATACCTCATTAGATCATGAACTCATAGGTGTGTTTTATCCCTTACCACTTTCAGCCATAGTAGTGGCAACATTCGTGTTCATTTTCATCCGTTATCTTTACGTATCGAAATTCACTTACCTGTCGCCTAACGACAACTTAACGTCGTTTGAGTGTATGGCAATCAACAGACCTATTTTCTCACGTTATACTCTCGGCAGAAAAATAATGGCTGACTCATCTGAGCCAGCCATCGGTTTTGCGATAATTAGCGATTAACCGCCAAAATCATCCAGTAGAATATTCTCATCTTCTACACCGAGATCTTTCAACATGCCGATAACCGCAGCATTCATCATCGGTGGCCCACACATGTAGTATTCACAATCTTCTGGCGCATCGTGATCGCGCAGATAATTTTCATACAATACATTATGGATAAAGCCAGTATAGCCATCCCAGTTGTCTTCAGGCATCGGATCAGATAATGCACAATGCCAAACGAAATTCGGATTTTCTGCTGCCAGACCATCAAAATCTTCAACGTAGAACATTTCACGTTTAGAACGCGCACCGTACCAGAAAGACATCTTACGTTTTGATTTCAAACGCTTAAGCTGGTCGAAAATATGCGAACGCATTGGAGCCATGCCAGCACCACCACCGATAAACACCATTTCTGCATCAGTATCTTTAGCGAAGAACTCACCAAACGGACCAGAAATAGTACATTTATCACCAGCTTTCAGTGACCAAATATACGAGGACATTTGACCTGGTGGCACATCAGGATTATTTGGCGGCGGCGTTGCAATACGCACGTTAAGCATAATAATCCCAAACTCTTCAGGATAGTTAGCCATTGAGTAAGCGCGAATGATATCTTCATCAACCTTCGACTCGTAGCGGAACAAGTTAAACTTGTCCCAGTCACCACGATACTCTTCTGGAACATCAAAATCAGAGTATTTAATGTGATGTGCCGGTGCTTCAATCTGAATATAGCCACCAGCTCTGAATGGTACTGACTCACCATCCGGAATCTGTAGCTTGAGCTCTTTAATGAAGGTTGCTTTGTTATCATTAGAGATAACTTCACATTCCCAACGTTTCACCCCAAAAATCTCTTCTGGAAGCTCAATATCCATATCAGTTTTCACTGCGACCTGACAAGCAAGACGCTCGCCTTCTCGGGCTTCACCTTTACTGATATGATCAAGCTCGGTAGGCAGAATATCACCACCGCCCGATTTGATTTTTACTCGGCACTGTCCACAAGAACCACCGCCACCACAAGCTGAAGAAACAAAAATTCCTGAACCCGCTAAGGCACTGAGTAACTTGCCACCTGGCTGAGTTAAGATGGCCTTATCTGGCTCACCATTAATTGAGATGGTAATGTCACCTGAAGGTACCAGCTTGGACTTAGCGAATAAAATCACTAATACCAACGCTAGAACGATAATGGTAAACATCACGACACCAAGGATAATACTTAGCATTGACTATTCCTTTATTGTTGCGGCCTACCCGACTTACAGTTGAACACCAGAGAAAGACATAAAGCCTAACGCCATCAAACCTACCGTGATAAACGTGATACCTAAACCACGTAATCCTGGAGGAACGTCTGAATATTTCATTTTCTCGCGAATGCCCGCAAGCGCAACAATCGCCAACATCCAACCGACACCAGAACCAAAGCCATAAACAATCGACTCAGTGAAGTTGTAATCGCGTTGCACCATGAAAGACACACCACCAAAGATGGCACAGTTCACCGTAATTAAGGGTAAGAAAATGCCTAGCGCGTTGTATAGTGGCGGGAAGAATCGGTCCAACACCATTTCTAAAATCTGAACTAAGGCAGCAATTACCCCAATAAAGGTGATGAAATTCAAAAAGCTCAGGTCTACTCCGTCGACTAACGCGCTGTCTTTCAACACCAAGTTATAGAGTAAATTGTTCACCGGCACGGCAATGGTTAGAACAACAATAACCGCGACACCTAAGCCAAAAGAGGTTTTTACTTTCTTAGATACCGCCAAGAAAGTACACATCCCTAAGAAAAACGATAGCGCTAAGTTCTCGATAAAGATCGAACGAACAAGCAAACTAATATAATGTTCCATTGCAGTTTTACTCCTTCGCTTCGACTTGTGCTGGTTTCACCGTACGGATAGCCCAAATCAAGAAACCGATTAAGAAGAAGGCCGATGGCGCGAGCAGCATCATACCATTGGGCTGATACCATCCGCCGTTACTTACCAGTGGCAAGACTTCTAAACCAAACAGTTGACCAGAGCCAAGCAGTTCGCGGAAAAAAGCAACTGTGATCAGGACAAAACCATAACCTAGCCCATTGCCGATACCGTCAATCAATGAGGGTAAGGGCGCTGATTTCATCGCAAACGCTTCGGCGCGTCCCATAACGATACAGTTAGTAATGATCAAGCCAACGAATACCGATAGTTGTTTAGAAATATCGTATAAGAAAGCTTTTAAGAACTGGTCAACCACGATAACCAACGAAGCGATAATCGCCATTTGCACGATAATCCGCACACTATTAGGAATGTGATTACGAATAATAGAAACAAACAAGTTAGAAAATGCAGTTACAAAGATAACCGCAAGTGTCATAACAAAAGCAGTTTCTAGCTTAGTTGTTACCGCTAATGCAGAACACACACCAAGCACTTGTAGTGCAATTGGGTTATTGTCCAACACTGGCGCTAACAAGCTTTTTTTCATTTCTTTTGCGTTAGCCATTAGTTCAGGCCTCCGTCACGAACTTTTGCAAGGAATGGACCAAAGCCCATGTCACCCAACCAGAAGTCAAACGTATGTTGTACACCATTAGCCGTCAGTGTCGCTCCAGACAGTCCATCAACACCGTGAATAGACCCTTCAGGCGCACCACCTTTGTAGACGCGAAGCGCTGGACGATGATTTTCATCAAACAATTGCTTACCTACAAATTGTTGACGCCATCTTGGGTTTTCTACTTCACCACCAAGCCCAGGAGTTTCACCCTGCTCGTAGTAAGTAATGCCCGCAACAGTATTACCATCCATTTCTACAGCAACAAAAGCGTACATCATCGACCATAAGCCGTTACCGTGCATCGGTAAAATAACTTTGGTGTACCCTTCATCGCCTTTAACTAAATAGACAACACCAAGATTGGAGCGACGTAGGATTTTAGCTGGGTCTTGATCGGCTGGTAGACGAATAGACTCACTAGGATTACGCGACGCTGCTCGCTGGTCAAAGTTTGCCGCATCTCCCTCAACAAAATTACCGGTACTAAAATCGACCAAACGAGGCACGATATTGGAGCGGAACTGTGCTTGAATTTCTTGCGGATTACGAGCTTCTAAGCCCGCCACCGAGACAATATTACTTTGCATATCAAGCAAAGCATTATTGGTTTGGCGGTCTTTTAAAATGATCGCTGAAGCAGAAACCACAATCGAGCACACTAGGCTCAATGCGATAACAACCAACAGCGTTTTTTTAATGCTATCGTTATTACTTGCCATAGCGGGCTTCTCTCCGTTTGATATTTCTCTCTACAACCAAATTGTCGAACAGAGGTGCAAACAAGTTTGCAAACAGGATAGCCAACATCATCCCTTCAGGATACGCTGGGTTAACCACACGAATGAGGACACACATAGCACCAATTAAGATACCATATGCCCACTTACCGTTATTGGTAAACGCGGCGGAGACAGGATCAGTCGCCATGAAAATCATACCGAATGCAAATCCGCCCAACACTAAATGCCAGTGCCAAGGCATACTAAATAGAGGGTTAGTATCAGAGCCGATCACATTAAATAAGGTTGCTAACGCCACCATACCAATCATAACGCCGGCAATAATACGCCATGAGGCGATACCCATATAGACGATAAATATACCGCCTAATATCAGCGCCAGTGTAGATACTTCACCAATCGAGCCTGGAATATTACCAATAAAGGCATCCATCCAAGTGATCGTCTCACCGGTTACCGTATGTACAAGACTGCCTGAACCACCTTGCGCCCACTGGCTAAGTGCAGTTGCACCTGAGTAACCATCAGCAGCCGTCCATACTGTATCCCCTGAAATTTGTGCTGGATAAGCAAAAAACAGGAAAGCACGACCAGCCAACGCAGGGTTTAGGAAGTTACGTCCAGTACCACCGAAAATTTCTTTCGCAACCACAACACCAAAGGTAATACCTAATGCCGCTTGCCAAAGTGGTAACGTGGGTGGAACAATCAAAGCAAACAGAATTGAAGTAACAAAGAAACCCTCATTCACTTCATGTTTGCGTACCATACAGAACAATACTTCCCAGAAACCACCAACAATAAAGACGGTTGCATAAATTGGTAGGAAGTAAGTTGCCCCGAGCAACATTTTGGAGCCCCAGCCTGCCTCAGCAGAAATGGTACCACCCAGCATTTCGGTCAACCAGTAGTGCCAGTTGCCTGCGATTGCTGCTGCTAAATCCAGCTGACCAGATGCAGACATGTGCAATAAGGCAGAAATGGCTTGGCCGCCTGCGTTGTACATTCCCCAGAAAGTAGCAGGGAATACCGCAAACCAAACCATGATCATGATGCGTTTTAAATCAACGCTATCACGCACGTGTGAGCTTTTTTTCGTCACTAGGCCCGGTGTATAAAACAACGTTGCAGCAGCTTCATATAAAGCAAACCACTTCTCATGTTTTCCACCTGGCTCAAAATGAGGCTCGATGTCTTCAAGAAACTTTTTAAGGCCCATGAAAATTACCCTTCCTTCTCAATCTTGTCGAGGCACTCGCGCAGCAAGGCGCCATATTCATACTTGCCTGGACATACAAAGGTGCACAGCGCGAGATCTTCTTCGTCTAACTCAAGAGCTCCTAAACGCTGAGCGTTATCGGTATCACCCGCACACAAATCGCGCAGTAGCAATGTTGGTTCCATATCGAGCGGCATGACTTTTTCATAGTTGCCAATAGGAACCATTGCTCTATCACTACCATTGGTGGTGGTAGTCATATTAAACAACTGACCTTTAAAGAAATGACCTAAGAATGCTCGTGTCACAGAGAAGCGGTTTTTACCCGGCATCGCCCAACCAAACAGTTCTTTTTCTCGGCCTTCACGCAATACAGAGACTTGCTTATGATAACGACCAAGGTAAGCATGGGGACCAGAAGCCTTTGTACCAGACAATACGGAGCCTGATATTACTCGTACATCGCCTTGCATTAATTCACTATGAGTTAGCTCATCCAAACTTGCGCCCATTACGGTACGTAGCAAACGTGGATTATTCACCACTGGACCCGCCAATGAAATCACTCGTTCATTGTACAGTTCACCGGTTAAAAACAGCTTACCAATAGCAATTACGTCTTGATAATCGATGTTCCATGCCACATTTTGCGCATTAACAGGATACAAGAAATGCATGTGCGTCCCGACTAAGCCAGCTGGATGTGGGCCATCAAAAACATGCTCATGCACATTCTGTTGAGCTGAACGAGGCAAGCTTACGTTCGATTTACAAACATAGACTTTATCTTCAGTGAGTACTGAAAGCACGTCTAGACCTGCAGTGAACGCCTCTGGCTGCTCATTAATGATGACACTTGGCTCTGCGGCTAATGGATTGGTATCCATGGCCGTAACGAAGATCGCTTTAGTGTGAGAATTAATGGCTGGTACCTTGCTGAACGGACGAGTTCGTAGGGCTGTCCACAATCCAGAGTCGACAAGTTGAGAGGTCACCGCTGCGCGGTCTAAACTCGCTAACTGGCTCGCGTCAAATTTATTGAAGGTGATTTGCTCATCGCCCATCTTTTCAATCACAACGGACTGAAGGACTCGCTTAGCACCACGATTAACTTCAATAACTTTGCCACAAACAGGAGAAGTAAAAACGACACCTGGGTTCTTCTTATCTTCAAAAAGAACTTGTGCTTTTTTCACTTCATCACCCACGCGAACATGCATCGTTGGACGCATACCCACGTACTCTTCGCCAAGCAAGGCGACTTTGGTGATGGCTTTGCCATCATGAATCACCTGGGAAGGAGCTCCAGCAATGGGAAGGTCCAAACCCTTTTTTATTGTAATCATACGCACTTGCACTACTTTTTTATTGGGAAAAAGATTCTTTCATTGCGTAAAATCGAGAACGAGACGGGCTAATTGACTTACATGCCAGTCAACACGATCTAACGCTCTCTAGACACGACATTGATAGTGTCCGTTTTTGGCTATTGTTAATGCCAAAACCGCAACATCCTTCTTAAAATCCGATTACCAGTCTGTAATGAGATTTGTCAGGTGCAATAGTTTAGCATCTTTTAGGAACTGGATGCCATGACCAATCCCCGCTTCATTCGCTTTATTTATCAAGAAATAGCTAGCAAGGAATGATAAATAATCATAAATATGACCTATCGCACAGTTAACCTTAGTCAGTTAACTTACGAGCAGAATTATTTGATTATTGGTAGATAAAATGCACCACCATGGTCTGCTTAACAATACAATACGCAAAGGCTGATAACGGCGATCACTCACTTATTTAAGTTCATTTTTAGAACCGCCCATACACATAGGACTATCAGGAGCCCCACCTTGCAATTGGTTCCATTCTTGTGGCGTGTAAGTATGAATAGCTAATGCATGGATAGAGTGAGCAAGCTCATCTTTTAACACTTGATTAACTTGTCGATGACGAGTAATTAAGCGCTGTTCGACAAAAGTATCGCTAACAATAATGACTTTAAAGTGGCTTTCTGAACCGGCAGGGACATTATGCATATAGCTTTCATTCAGCACTTGTAAATGCTCTGGTTGAAAAGCCTGCTGTAATTTCATTTCGATGGTTTCTTGAAGCATGATGAGTCCTCAACGACACAATGTCTCATTTATATGATGCTGCGATTCTACTCTTGCTTAATGAGAAGGAAAAGGTTTTGGTTTCTTGTTCCCTCTCCATTTGAGACAATGTTGTCGCCTTTCTTTAATCGATAATTAACGAACAAGATGAAAACAGAATTAACCTTGGATAACCGAACTTTAACGCTTCATCGATTTCCCATTCGCAGTAATGAAACGCTACAAGCTTGGGATGCGGGTGATGAGTATTTGATCTCTCATCTTAAGACGCTCAATCTACAACCTAATCGGCATATTCTTGTTCTGAATGATCATTTCGGTGCACTAAGCTGCTATTTATCTTTCGAACATCAAATCACTATGTTGAGTGATTCATTTATTGCCCAACAAGCTACGATAGCGAATTTACAAGCCAATGGTTGTCCCGCTATTCATCTCGATAATACGATGGCATCGCTCCCGAATAACATCGACCTTGTATTGATGCAAATCCCTCGTAATAACCGTCATTTAATTTGGCAATTGAGCCAATTAAGAGCCTCTTTACCCGCTCATTGTCCTGTAATAGCCGTCAATAAAGCAAAAGAAATCCATACCTCTACATTACAACTTTTTGAACAATATTTAGGCCAAACACAGACTTCTTTGGCGTGGAAAAAACATCGCCTCGTCTTTTCTCAGCCCGATGTTCAGCCCCTTCCCTCGATAGAAGAAAGTATTTGCTGGAGCATTGATGATAAAACGATTGAATTAACTAATCTGCCTAATGTCTACTCTGCTGAACGTTTGGATCAAGGCGCGCGTTTACTCTTAGATTATTTACCTCAAGATGACACCTTAGAGAGTATTATTGATTTAGGATGCGGCAACGGCGTTTTATCGGTCAAACTCGGGCAACTGAACCCAAAAGCCAAAATAATCTCTGTTGATGAAAGCTTTATGGCGGTGGAGTCAGCGAAACGAAATCTTGAGAAAAATTTATCATCACAGCATCGTTTTGAATGTTTGACAAATAATTGTTTAGATGGCTTTCCCGATCACAGCACAATGTTTATCGTTTGCAATCCACCGTTCCATCAGCAACAAGCCATCACTGATCATATTGCATGGCAGATGTTTTGTGATGCTAAGCGTGTTCTTTCTAAACAGGGTAAGTTGTTAGTGATTGGTAACCGTCACCTCGGTTACGATATCAAGTTAAAGCGACTATTTGGTAATACGCAGGTGAAAACTATCGCTAGTAACGCAAAATTTGTTATCTTACAGGCTATTAAGTCATAAGTATTACCGTTCACTACAGCAAAGGATTTGATCATGAAGAAATTGGTTATCGCCGCCTCAATTGCACTCTTAACCGCTTGTGCCGCACCAAAGCAAGAGCAAATTAACTTTATGCCTCAAGCAGTATTAAGTAGCAGCAATATTGTTAACAATGTCAGCTTTACCTTAGTCAGCAAAGATGTTCGTTCTGCGCAGTATGTGGCATTAGTCGACAGTGGACGCAATCATATTGAGCCAGTGCATGCAAAACAAAATCTACGTATTACCTTAGAAAATACTTTAGCTGAACAGTTTGCTTCGCAAGGTTTCCGTTTAACGGTGAATAGTGAAAACAATCTGGCGTTAGAGATTCAAGAGGCGTTAGTTACTGTCAAACACTCAATTACCTCGCATGAAATGAACGCCAGTGTCACTCTTGAGTTAACCGCCGAAACGCCTAAAGGTAAGCTAGTAAAAAGTTATCATGGTACAGCGAAGCGAAGCGCTGCTTTAAGTGCATCAAATCAAGATATTGAAAGAGTATTCAATGATGTTGTTAATTTAGTACTGAAAGAAATTGCCAACGATAGCGAGTTGCAAAGCTATATGAAGGATCGTTTCAATGGTTAAAAAAATAGCCGCCACAATTCTAACGATGTTCAGCATTACTGTATGGGCAGAACCACAGGTTAAATTTGAGACCTCTATCGGTGATTTCATCGTAGAGCTTGATTCACAATTAGCACCAATTACCAGTGAAAATTTTTTACATTATGTGCAAGATGGTAGTTATATCGGTAGTCAATTCCATCGAGTAATCCCTGGGTTCATGGCTCAGGGTGGAGGCTTTGACGCCAAATTAGAACCATTAAAAACCCACCCACCGATTATCAATGAAGCTCGTAATGGGCTACGCAATGATACGGCAACAATTGCCATGGCAAGAACCGCTAACCCAAATTCTGCCACACGACAATTTTTTATTAACCTTGCTGATAATCAATTTTTAAATCCCACCCAACGTCAAGAAGGCTATGCCGTTTTTGGTAAAGTGATCAGTGGCTTTGAAACTATCCAAATGATGGCCAAGCAACCAACTCGAACGATAGGCCATCTGAATGATGTCCCTGTAACCCCAATCGTCATTACCAATGTGACAGTCATTGTTGATTAATTTCTTCCCCCTAACTTAAAGTTAGGGGGAACTCTGTAAGGATAAGGCTCATGCCGAGCGGAACTCAATATCTTACTTGGTCACAAACCATTAAAAGTTATCTTGATCGTCGTCTTTTATGGGTATTTCTACTTGGTTGCTCAAGTGGCTTCCCTTGGGTATTGATCGGTTCAAACATGTCTGGATGGCTTAAAGATGCAGGCTTATCTCTAGCCGCTATCGGATACTTCGGTAGCGTGTTTTCCGTCTATGCCATTAATTTTCTTTGGGCACCTTTAGTCGATCGAGTAAAAATCCCATTCTTATATAAAAGACTAGGACAAAGACGAAGCTGGATATTGTTTTGCCAACTTCTGGTTTTTATTTTTACGTTGCTGATCGCAGGGGTTAATCCGGCGACCAATCTTATTTTAACATCAATGTTTGCTCTGGCGATCGCTACCGCATCAGCGACACAAGATATTGCCATTGATGCTTTTCGCATTGACACCTTTCCTAAATCAGAACAATCAAAGTTGCCTCAAGCTTCAGCAATGGCGGTGATTGGATGGTGGACTGGATATTCTCTACCCGGATACTTTGCTTTTATTAATGCCGATAGTGTGGGTTGGAACCAAGTCTATTACGGAATGGCGGCAATCGTATTATTGTTAATGCTGTTCACCTTATTTGTCGGCGAACCAACGTCTCATCGAGATCGATTACAACAACAAGCTGAGTTACGACACGGTGAAGTCATTCAATCTAAAGCCGCGACATGGCTCACCGTGACATTATTTGAACCCTTCATTGATTTTTTCCGCCAAAATGGAACTCGAGTGGCGATCACTCTATTACTGTTTGTCTTTCTGTTCAAAATTGGAGAAGCATTTCTGGGCAGGATGTCGATTGCTTTTTATAAAGATATCGGATTCACCAATGAACAAATCGGATACTACTCTAAGTTGATTGGTTGGGGATTAACTATGCTATTTACGTTTGTCGGTAGCATGTTCAACGTAAGATTTGGCATTATTAAAGGATTAATGATCGGCGGAATAGCGATGTCGGCAAGTAATCTTATGTTCTCTTGGATTGCTGAAGTCGGCCCGAATGAACATCTTCTGCTCGCTACAATTGTTGTTGATAACTTTACTACCGCTTTTTCTACTGTAGCTTTCGTTTCTTTCTTAACGGTAATGACAGGGCAAGCTTTTTCCGCTACTCAATATGCTTTACTAGCATCACTAGGCAACTTTGGCCGTACAACGCTTGCTTCATTTAGCGGTCAAGTTGCTGATTATCTTGATAATTGGTCACTATTTTTCGTATTAACTGCAGTTATGGTCGTACCCAGTCTACTCATGCTGTACTCATTACGTCATTATTTTAACAACATGCTCAACACGGCAAGAAAGCATCAATTATCAGAACTTGATTCACTTGATCGCTCAGAGAAACAAAGCAAGTGATAAAATTGGCTCCCTTAGAATATAAGCTTCTAGAGGGAGCAATTAGCGATGTGTTTTACAATAGCGCAGTAATGAGTGACATTATAGCGATCACTTTTTAGCCAACCCCTTGCAATGAAAATAGTCCTGCATATAAGGCCTCGATTCCTGAGCTAATTTATTACAAGTTTGCTCAGACCAACCTTGTTGCTTACTATTGCTTGAACGAGTTTGATAGTAATCAAGCATAATTTGATCGTACTGTTTAACACGCCCAACCTCTAAAGGCTGATAAGTATTTTCATGTACGATCACTTCTGGACTTAATCTTGGCTTTAATTGCGGGTGTTGATCCGGATGACCTAAACACAAGCCAAAAAGCACTGCACAATAAGGGGGTAATTCTAATAATTGATCAACCTCATAAGGCGAATTTCTTAATCCCCCGATGTAAACACCACCTAATTGCAACGATTCTGCTGCTAGCAAACAATTTTGTGCCATAATGCCCGCATCAATAGCCCCGATCAGGGTCAGCTCCATAAATTCTGGATGCACGTTATTATCAAGCGTGTAATGACGTTGATAATCAATACAAAATACTAAAAATTCGGCGGCGCTAGCGACATAAGGTTGGTTACCCGCAAGTTCAGCCAATTTAAGGCGCTTCTCTTGCTCAGTAATGCGTATAATGGATACCGCTTGCAATAAACTCGAAGAAGAGGCAGCGATACCCGATGCAATAATGGCATCCAACTGTATTTTACTGATTGGTTGATCTTTAAAAGCACGGATAGAACGATGTGAGGTAATGGTATCAATAACTTGATTCATGAACGTCTCTTAATAATGCTGAGCATTATCATAATAGTGATTCGGTTTTAATGCGGTAAATATCACTGCAACGTCAACTTGACTACTCAAGACTTGACGCACTTGATCGGTAATTACCGATGCGACTTGGTCTTGAACATTTTGTCCTCTATCAAACCAGAGCACTTCAACGAAAGGATAAGCCTGACTGACAGCCCCATCAAAGAAGAAAGTACTGTAGATATATTCAAAGGTGAAGTCCTCGCGAGGAGCATTGATTAGAGGCTGTAACTCGTTAATTAATGTCGCTGACAAAGCTTGGACTGTTTGCGGTTCTAATGCTCGAAATCGAATATGTGGCATACTTTACTCCTTTTGTTGTCATTTATCATAACAGCTTATAAATTGAACTTCGATAGACTACCAATCATTTACCACTGTTAAATAAAAAGAAAGGATATGGATTACTTTCGACTTTCATGTATCCGCCTTTGTCATCAAATAAGTAAATAACCGAAAATAAAAAAGCCTTAACATTGCTGTTAAGGCTTACGATTTGCTATTAACACCCAACACACGCATCTTTTGGCGATTAGCGGGATCCGCTGCTTTGGAGGCTGCCGAACTTAAAAATATTGTACCTAGATCAAAAAAGGTCT
>NZ_WXWK01000043.1:0-34674 GCF_009904835.1 Vibrio sp. V33_P6A3T137
GTGGTGAGACGAAAACCTGTTACTACGGGATTAACGTTGCCAAAGTACGAGAAGTCATTCGTGTACCTGAAACCACCGATTATCCCAATGCACAGCCTCACATGATAGGGGTCTTTTCTTCTCGGGAAATATTAACACCCTTAGTCGATCTTGCTGGTTGGCTTGGTGTTCCCACTCGCCCAGATATTAAGAACAAATACGTTATAGTGACCGACTTTAACCGTATGACAAACGGATTTTTAATTGACAGTATTAGTCGAATTCACCGTATTTCGTGGAATGATGTTGAGTCACCGAGTCAATTTTTAGAAGCTGGTGAGCAAGACTGTGTCGTTGCCGTCGTCCGTAAAGACAAAAAGCTGATCATGATTTTAGATTTTGAGAAAATCATTGCTGACATCAACCCAGAATTAAGTATGGGTAAATACGATGTTAAAATGGATCGTTCGATTGATTTAAATCAGAAAATGGTCAGCAAACGCAATGCTAAAACGATCATGGTAGTCGATGATTCGGCATTTATTCGTAGTATGATTCAAGAAACGCTGAGTTCAGCTGGTTATAACGTGATTGCTTGTAAAGATGGGGGAGAAGCGTACGAAAAGCTAATGGATATTCAGCGTGTGGCCAAAGAAGAGAATACCTCCGTTAGTGAGTTGGTAAATGCCATCGTGACTGATGTAGAAATGCCGCGTATGGATGGGATGCATTTAGTCAAACGGTTACGTGAGAATGAAGCATATAACCAAACACCAATCATCATGTTCTCATCATTAATGAGCGATGATAACCGAGCTAAAGCGCTTGCTCTAGGTGCTAACGACACTATCACTAAACCTGAAATTGGTAAGATGGTCGGTTTGATGGATAGTTTTATTTTTTAATAATAATCAATATAGCGATAAGCTTCTCGTTAGCGTTGTATAGATAAAGAATAGGTACTATGGCGAACGTCTTTATTATAGTTGCTCTTTTGGTTGGTTTTTTTCTATTCATTCAAAAATATTTAATTCGTAATGATGATAGTAAAGATTACACTTACAAAAAAAGTGGCCCGTTACTGAATGCCGCAGAAAGTACCTTTTTTAATGCATTAAGAGCTGCCGTCGGTGAGCACGGTATTGTGCTGGCAAAAGTAAGCATGACCCATGCTGTTATGCCCAAACCATTGAAGAAAAAAAAACAATGGTTTATTGCTCATAGTCGGATTGCTAAGCATTATTTTAGTTTTGTGGTTTGCGATGCAAGAACGTTAGAACCACGAGTCATCATGGAACTCGATGATGGAAAACCGTTAAACAAAGGAAAAATAGAGCGACAAAAGTTGTTACTGCAAGTGTGTCAGTCAGCTAATATTCCATTAATTGGCGCCAATATTAAATACAGTTATCAAGTGGGTAAACTACGCCGATTGCTTGCCGCACACATTGATCTTATTGAGCCGGATAAAGAAGTTCGTTTTTGTAAGCGTTGTGGTAGCCCAATGGTCATCAAGACGGCCAGCCAAGGTGAGTTTAAAGGCCGACGATTTTTCACTTGTAGTCGTTTACCTCATTGTACCTATACTGAGAATTATAACGTTGTTTTTGAAACTGATGAAGCTGAGGTACCGGTGTCCGAAATAAAACGGCTAAATTGAATCAGCTTGTGAAAGTTCAGTATAATCTTTGCTGGCTGATGATTGACAAATACAGACTTGATTTCGGCCATTTTTTTTCGCTTTATACAGTTCCATATCCGCTAATTTAATTAACTCATTCAAGTTATCCCCGCTGCGATACTCACAAATACCGACACTGAGTGTTAACTGGATAGCTTGTTGTTTAGAAAATGAGTAATTAGCAACAAGATTGCGTAGCCTTTCGCCGATTTGCTCTGCCTGTAACAGTGAATGATCAAAGAGAGTAATACAAAACTCTTCCCCACCAATTCGAAATAAGTTTTTCTCCCCAACATGTTGAGCAAATAATCGACATGTTTCTACTAGCACTTTATCGCCAGTATCATGGCCAAACTGATCGTTGATTTGTTTGAAGTAATCTAAATCAATAATCAATAAGCAAAGCGAGGTATTTGGGCTCTTGTTTTGCTCAAAATAGTCAAATGCAGAATGCAGCGAAAGTCGATTATGAGCTCCAGTTAATGGGTCTCGAGTGGCTAAATGAGTCAGCGTAAATTCAATTTTATGGCGATTAGATTCATAAAGATGAGCAATAAACCAAAGGCCGCTATAGCAAAAACTAAAATTAATCAGTATAGGTATGGCATTAGGATACGATGAGTAGGGGAGCTGAATAAACAAAAGGCAACTGATGATCACGACGATCATACCGGTTACTACTCCGCCTAGTTTCTGACCCAGAAAGACGTAAAGTACCACCGGAGCCAATAAGCCCCATATAAAGGTCCCATTGCTAATCGGTTGTAGATAAGTTGCTAACACTATGATCGTTAATAGGACACAAACGTAAAACTGAGCATGGCGCTCAGAGTAATCATTCTGTTTAGCGTATTGATGAACATAGAAAGAGTAGCCTGAAAACAGAACTTCAATACTCGCTAGGCCGAGTGCTTGATGGTAGACAACGTTGAAGATGGCCATAGAGAGAGCAATAAAACACAAGAATAAGCTCAGCCCGCGAAGTACGGACGCTCTTAGCGTTTGTGAATGATTAAACAGTTTTGCATCCATGTTCTACCGACTCAATTGCATATTCGTTCGAATAGCCGTTATAGTACCCATTTGCCTTCACCAATCAACGTTATTTTTGAATCCAAATCACAAAAAGAGGAGCTAGTTCTAATTAACGGCCTTTTTGATTTTTGATGTGATCCACTTTTTCTCTTTTTTATGACTTACTTACGGCCTACTATAAAAGGGAGATGATTGTGAACTTAGACAGAAAGATTGGATGACAACGGTTATTTTAGAGTAAAAAACCAGCAAGTTGATCACGCAAGAGTCAGTTGATACAAAAATAGTAAAAATCCACTTGCACTGAGTAAAATCAATCGCTAATATCCACCCCGTTCTCAAGTGATGCGTCCGTAGCTCAGCTGGTTAGAGTATCGCCTTGACATGGCGGGGGTCGGTGGTTCGAGTCCACTCGGACGCACCAATGTGAACAAGAAAAATTTGGGTCTATAGCTCAGTTGGTTAGAGTACTACCTTGACATGGTAGGGGTCGGCAGTTCGAGTCTGCCTAGACCCACCAAATTTTAGACAAAGCCCGCTTTTTAGCGGGCTTTGTTGTTTCTACCCCTAAATTTCCTTTCTTTTTCTCTTACTTTTTACCGTTTTCAATACCGTCAGTGATCTAGCAATATCTGTTAATGCCTATCATTAGTATTCAATAGCGTTTAATGATTGATTATTGTTATAATATTACAATTTTCTCATTCAGTTTCTTCTTCTCAATCAACAAACGAGTTTAATCCAATGATAAAACGCCCACCGGTTGCTCTTCTTAATGATTGGCAGCTTCTTTCCCCGGCAGGAAAAGTTTTGGTCGCGAATAGCCTAAGTTTTAACTTAGGTTTCTATATGTTGATGCCTTATTTAGCTGACCATTTACAAGGTTTAGGCTTAAGTAGCGCCTATATTGGGCTGGTTATCGGTTTACGAGTTCTTAGTCAACAGGGGCTATTTTTAGTTGGAGGCACTCTCGGTGATTGGTTTGGTTATAAACCGATGATTTTATTTGGTTGTATGGTTCGTATTGTCGGCTTTTTGATGCTTGCCTTGAGTGTTGAATTACCGTGGATTATCGTCGGAGCTTTTGCAACTGGATTTGCCGGGGCATTATTTACACCAAGTAGCCAAGCATTTCTTGCTGCTGAATATCCTGAAAATCAACAACGCAATCGAGTCTTTGCATTACAAAACCTTGCTAGTGAAGCCGGTATGTTATTAGGGCCTTTGCTTGGTTTGATGCTATTAAGTGTTAGTTTCACGTTGGTTGGCGTGCTATCTGCTGGTATTTTTATCCTATTACTATTGTTGCAATGGTTTTTTCTACCGACTCAAAGGCACAAAATAAACCGATCAGCTCAACAGCCATTTTGGCAAGATTGGCTAGAGATGTTACGCAATAAACCGTTTATGGCCTTTGTAATGGCTGCTTCTATTTATCAAGTGCTATTTCACCAACTGTATATGGCGATACCTTATCATGCGCGCGTAGAGACTAATGACCCTAGCATTATTACTTGGGTATTTATGGTTTCGTCACTGATGGGGGTGGCACTACAAATGATAATAAGCCGTTGGATAGATCGCTCATTAGGCACAGCAAAAGGGATGGGATGGGGAATGTCACTGATGGGAGGAGCATTCTTAATCCTTACTCTATCTTTTCCGCTTTGGCCTGCATTACCGTTTGTTTTATGCGCCGCATTACTCAGCTTTGGCTCAATGATGGTTTTTCCGTTACTGAGCGCTTACGTGCCTAATTTTGCTTCCTCAACGAAATTGGCTAGTTATTACGGTTTACAAGCTTGTATTGGCGGTATTTTTGCGTTTATTGGCAATAGTCTCGCGGGGTGGTTGTTAGGTTTAAATTTTTCAACCAACTGGATCTGGATAACATTAGCCTTATTAGGTGTTTTCTCTGGTGTATGGCTGCATCGACAAACGTCACGCTCATCGTTTTAAAATCGTAAGGTAAAATTCAAGACTTGTTTAACCACTCAAAGTTCGTCGTGCATCGAAACTTAGCACGATGAACTTTGAGTGCCCGCAAAAAGCCAGTGATAGTTTTTGAGCTCCCCTATTTTATTTAAGGAGCTTTCTAGCTCCAATAACATTCACTGAACTGACCGCAAACACGGATAATGTTATTAACGCCAGTGATGGCGCAAGAACGACCCAATAACTACGTTCAATGTAGGGCATCCCTTCGGCAAGAATTCTCCCCCATTCAGGGCTTGGTGGCATAGCGCCTAACCCCAGAAAACCAAGAGAAGCAAGAGCGAGGGCAATACCAGGCACTCGTAACATGGCATGACGTAATAATGGTTTGATGACGGCTGGCAATATATAAAATAGATTACGACGAATCATTCCAACGCCAATAAGTGGTAACATTTGGATATAAGGTCTAGCTCGGACTTCGGTTGTTAGCGTAGCAGCATGAGCAGCAAGAGGTGCCCAACTGATCAGGATGACGGATAGAGCTGCGCCGTACAATCCAGGTCCATAGACTGCTGCGACTAATAAGCCGCTTACTACAGGAGGCAACGCGTTAGCGACTTCAATCGGGCCGGTCATTAATCGTGGAAATTGACCAATCAATAAACCAATAAAAAGGCAACTGATGGCAACGCCAACGGCCAATAAGCAAGTATAAAGACTTCCATGAGCGACCCTAGCCAATAGATCGCGTCCCATGGCATCTGCACCAAAAGGCAGTAGTAATGAAGGAGGTTCGAGTCGCATAAACTCAATGGCATAAGGATCACGCCCCAAGCCAAATAACATCACACTGGCTAATAGCATGATGCATAGCATTGGGGTTCGTCGTGTACTCTTACCCATAGTGATATTTGATTCTTTAGGTAACGGCATCGCGCCTTGTGTCAGTGCTCGGCCTAGCAGTAAAGCTTTGGTGATGTTCACCGCAACCCCAACCATAAACGCGAGCAAAAGAATCAACAAAATACCCAGTTGTAACGTCGGTAGATCTTTCGCAATGGCTGCTCCTAGCGTTACTCGTCCTAAGCCGGGTATAGCAAACACTTTTTCCACCGCAATCGCTCCACCTGTTAGTGATACGATTACTAAACCAATCATTGGTAGAACGGTAGTCAAGGCTCGTTTGAGAACGGCTAAAATGATATGAATACGGCGAATACCTGCAACGCTCCAAGTTGCTACCCAAGCTTCAGTAAAAACTTGTGCAATGGCATCAGAAAATAAACGGCCTAGATAGCCGCCAGCGGGAATACCTAATGCTAAAGCAGGCAAAATAGTATAACTAAAACCATACCAACCGAAGGGTGGTAGCCAGCGTAACCATACCGCACCCACCAAGAGTAGTAACGAAGCGAGAAGAAACTCTGGTAGTGCAGTTAACCCAACCGCAAGAATGCCGTTGCTTCGATAGGCTTGTCCTTTTAATCCTCGACGAAGTGTTGGGGTAACTAAAAGTGACGCGATCACAAATGCTACCCCAAGAGCCAGAACCATCAGCTGCAACGATACGCCTGCAGCACTTAACATGTCATTAAGAATCGGCTTGCCAGTGACCCAAGATGTCCCTGGGTCACCTTGCAACAGATTAGTTAGCCAGTGGAACATTAGTGAAAATGGTCCTTGATCTAACTCTAGAGATTGGCGGATAGCATTAAGTGTTTCCTCACTTGGGTTTTGTTCTGCTGAACGTGCTCTTAATAAAGCTAAGGCGGGATCTTGTCCGGATAGCCAAGGCAGCAAAGCAATCAGAACAACAAGGCCCGCCATGGTAAAAATACGTGAACAAAGCGTAATTAAAGTGGGAGTATTGATGCTTGATAATCGCCATGGTATCAACGTTTTTCGCGTGAAGTGTTGTGTTGTCATCATGGATAGCGATGCCTTTATTGTGATGTTTCAATGATTGTGCTCAGATAAGTCTGATTACTGATTAAGGTTCGCTCTCGGGGATCACGATCGGCATGACGAACGTAAGCGGATTCTCCTTGAATAACCCGTTCATGTAGCATAGGAATAGCCGCATCACTAGCTAAAATAAGTGCTTCAGCGTCCATGATAGCTTGTTGTCTTTCTAAACCTGCAGGTAATTCCGATGCTTTTTCCAAAGCATTATCAATATCTAACTGGCAAAGCTGCGCAATATTGAACGAACCTTTACAGCTGAAATCACTGTACATATAAGCCACGGGATCGCCAGAATCGAGTACGGTTGCACGAGAGAGAATAAAGGCATCAAATTTTCCAGCTAAAGCATCCGCTTCGATTTGAGAATACTCACGAACCACTTGTCTGACCTTAAACCCAGCTTGAGTCAACTGTTGTGCCAAATAGACCGCCACTTCCGGTAGTTCCGTTCGGTCGGTAAACGTAGCTAAAGTGATGATCGCTCCATTAGGATGACCCGCTGGCGTTGGATGCTTGATTGGCTGGCGTAATTTCGCCGCCCAAGGGATAGCTGGGCCAAGTAGACCTTGGGCAATATCAGCACGTTTTTCATAGACAGTATTGACTATTTGCTCTCGATCAATTGCATCACGAACGGCAGCTCGTATTGCCGGGTCTGCCATTACTCCTTGGCGAGTATTCAGATACAAGGTATTGGTACGAGGCATCGGCACTTCATGAACTAGGTTTAGATCTAATAAAGGTGCTTGAGATACAGGGATTGCTTCAACGATATCGACAGAACGAGTGCGCAGTGCTGAAGCTCGGGCGAGGCCATCAGGTACAAAACTGACGTCAATACCAGCCGCTTTTGCTGGCTCTCCCCAATAGTCTTCAAAACGATTTAATTGAGCACTACTCGTGCCATGAACATTAACCAATACAAAAGCACCGGTACCTGTATTAATAGGATTAATAACGCCATTATCACCATAAGCATTGTGTGACAAAATCGACAGCTGTGGACTAGTTAAACGTTGCGGTAGCAGTGGGTCTGGCGTTGCAGTATGTACGATTACCGAGTATTCACCGTCAGCCTCAATAGTCAGATCAACGCCATCCAAAATACGAGGCTTAGGTTTTGCTGTTGCTGCGGTATTGAGAGCATTGACAACAGCCTTGGCATTAAAAGGCGTACCATCATGAAATAGAACTTTAGAGCGTAACTGAAATCGCCAAGCTGTAGGGGTAAGCCTATGCCACTCAGTTGCTAATGCCGGGGTAAGATTGCCCTCATCGTTTAAATTAAGTAGTGTTTCGGCCGTACTCCATCGAGATAATTTGAATGCATCATCACTTAACGGCGTTAAACCTGAGCGTGGCGGGAGTAACATCGCAAGTCTAATTCGATTATTATCATTTTCAGCTAAGGGGACCGTTTTGTTATCTGAGTCAAAACAGCCAGTTAATAAAAACAAAGGGGCAGCAAGGCCAAATATTAATCCAATTTTTACCTGTAGCATCGCGTTGTGAATCCTTAAATAATCAAACGGTGTGGGAAGATGATTGGTCGTGGAGATGGTGGAAATCAATTCTAGGTACGGCTTCGATCAATTTTTGGCTATAAAGGTGCACTGGTGATGCGATCACCTCACCGGTTGCACCATCTTCAATAATTTGTCCTTGGTGCATGACTAGCATTCGCTCACATAAATCCGATACCAGAGAAATATCATGGGTCACGACGAGTAATCCCATCTGGTTTTCATGACAGACCCTTTTCAGTAACGACTTAATTTGCTCTCTCAATGGGAGGTCAAGGCCACTGGTTGGCTCGTCTGCTAATAGAAATTTAGGTTGTATAATCAATGCACGAGCTAATGCAATCCGCTGAGCTTGACCGCCCGAGAGTTCACCTACCTTCTTATAAAGAATACTAACAGGTAACTCGACTTGTTTAACGGCACGCTCTAAGGCGGCTTGACAAGGTTTCCCTACTGCCAATCGTTTAAGCGGTTCTGCGAGCAATTTTGCTACGGTTTGAGTGGGAGGCAAGGCGGTATGAGGGTCTTGTGGAATATATTGTACCAAACGTCGATAATGTTTTAGTGTTTGCCAAGGTGAGTGGATAATGGGCATTCCCGCACAATGTATTTGTCCCGTCTGCGGTGCCGCTAAACCTAGGATCAGCTTTAATAGTGTCGATTTGCCACTGCCTGACTCTCCAACTAAGCCAACACGTTCTTGTTGTCCGATGGATAGCGAAAGAGAATCAATGATGGTGTGTTTTTTTTTCGCAGTTCTATAACTGTAATTTAATGCATTGAGCACAAGAAAATATGCATGCGGATCAGTATGTTTTAGCATGCACTCGCCACTCTTGTTGGTATGATAAGCTCATTGAGGTTGTGGTTGCTTGCCGCCTTAACCAGTTGCTGGGTATAAGGATGAGCGGGGGAGGTGAGAAGACCGTTCATGCTGCCAGTTTCTACAATACGACCATTTTCCATCACAATTGCTCTTTGGCACAGTTGAGCCGCGACATTAATGTCATGAGTAATAAATAGCAGAGAAAGGCGATGGCTATGCAGCTGTTGATCGTGATGACAACGCTCACCGCAACATTGCTGAAGTAAAGTGATGACCTGTTTTTGATTAATGACATCGAGTGCGGTTGTTGGTTCATCGGCGACGAGTAGGCTTGAGCCACTTAACAGCGCAAAAGCAATACATAAACGTTGTCGTTGTCCGCCGGAGAGCTCACAAGGTAAACGAGACAGGAGATCATCACCATTAGATAATTGCATTTTATTCATTAGGGTTTGCAATTCATGCTGCGAACGGAGGTGAGTACTAAGCAGCATTTGTTTACCGACACTCATCAGTGGATTGAGTGCGCTAAAACTATCTTGGAAGATCGTTGCTACGCGCGATTTGGAACGGCGGGCCAAAATTAGCTGTTGTGCAATACTATCGCCATCGAAATCGATTTCTCCCTCAATATCGCAGTAAGGAGGTAAAGTACCACTGATTGCTCTAGCGGTCAGTGATTTACCAGACCCTGAAGCGCCTAATAACGCGACGCGTTCCCCCTGATATAGCTGAAAGTTAACGTTGTTTAAAAGTAGATTTCCATCAATACGTAAACTTAAGTTTTTGACATCTAAAAGCTTTTTTTTATTTTTCATTATATTAACTTTCGGGCTGGTCTGTTTAATATGTTATAACATAACCATGTTGACATGAATGCGAATGTCTTTCAATTTTATTTTTGTATCATTCCAGAAGTTCACCTTCGCTTCATTGAATAGGTGCCACTACTACGATCGTCATATTTATTATTGTTTATCCCCTTCCTACTTGAAGCTGCAGCGGTGTTGACTACGTTCGTTCACCCCAATCATAGAGCCTGTCTATGCTCATGGGGATTAACTCACTTGCCGCCTACCTGCAACTTCAAGTAGTGCGAGTATATTAAGCTAGATAAATGAGAAGAGCCGATAATATTTGAATAAGTGTGCTACTGTGCGGTCTCTCCTTACCGCTTAGTAGGGACTTCTTTTCTTTTCCGATGTGACTGATCGGCACTCCTGAGTTGCCCATCTAAGCCTTAATTGATTAGGCTTTTCTATGTCTCTTGCAACCCCAATACTCAATAAACGTTTCCATCCTCGTACTGTTGCTAATAACAAAAACCGTCCATCAGCCTTAGCTTCGATCATCCCCAATATTCCGACTGCCATCATCTATTGCGAAGGCAATTTTGGTAAGGTGGATGGTAAAACCGCCAATGGATTGGTTAGGCATTCTGAAAATTATCGGATTTTATCGGTCGTGGATAGTCAATCTGCTGGGCTAGATTCAGGAGAGGTACTTAACGAGGAAAAAAATGGTGTGCCCGTAATGGCCACAATTCAAGCGGCGCTGCAACAGGCAGGAGTAACGCCTGATTATTTTATTTTTGGTATTGCCCCTTCCAATGGCTTGTTGTCTGATGACGAAAAGACATTGATTCTAGAAGCAATGGAATCAAAAATGAATATTGTTAACGGGCTGCATGAGTTTCTCACTGATAACCCATTATTTGTCGAGTCAAGCCTTCGTAATGATGTGCATATTTTAGATATTCGTAAACCTAAAAACAAAGCAGAACTGCAAACATTCAGCGGTAAGATACATAGCGTACTTTGTCCTAGAATCGCAATCATGGGTACCGATTGCGCTCTGGGTAAGCGAACTACAGCGACTATTTTATCTAATGCATTGCGCGCGAGAGGACTGAATGTGGTGATGATTGCCACAGGACAAACCGGAATCATGCAGGGGGCCCCTTATTGCGTTGCTTTAGATGCGGTTCCCTCTCAATTTTGTGCTGGAGAGCTAGAAGCGGTGATCGTCAAAGCTTATCAAATTGAGCAGCCTGATCTTATTATCATTGAAGGGCAGGGAGCATTAAGCCATCCAGCGTTTTCAACCAGTTCGTTTATTTTACGTGGCAGTTGCCCGACCAGTGTGATTTTACAGCATGCTCCGCATCGCCTTTACCGTACCGATTTTCCAGAAATGTTAATGCCTTCTGCCCAATCTGAAATCAATCTAATTGAAACCTTTGCGAAGACGTCTGTCATTGGCTTAACCTTAAATCATGAACAAATGTCCGCAGATGAGGTAGAGATGGCTATCGCGACTTACTCTACCCAGTTGGGCATTCCAGTCACTGATCCACTATCACAACCGATTGATGCACTTTTACATATGGTCGAATCGGTTTATCCGCAGCTAGCCAGTAAAATGGTGACGGAAGGGTGAACTACCCTCGATTAGAGATTAACTGCACAAAGATTATTCATAATACTCAATATCTTATGGCTGAATTGCATCTAAAGGCCATTTCAGTGACCCCCGTAACCAAAGCCAGCTCAGGCCACCCCTTACTGGCACAACTATTTATTAATGCTGGAGCGACAATGCTGGCTGATTCTCGAGTCGAGAACATGCAACGTATGCGCTGTTCTGGTATTTCGATACCTTTGATGTTGATTCGGACACCGATGCTCAGTCAAATAGCAGGGGTCATTAGTGATTGCAGTATCAGCCTGAATACCGAAATTGAAGTGATTCAAGCGCTTTCTGACGAAGCTCAACGAACCAATAGCGATCACAGCGTGATAATTATGGTCGAATTAGGCGATTTACGAGAAGGGGTGATGGCAAAAGATCTGATTGATTTCATAGGTCGTATCGTGTTGCTACCCAATATTATTATTAAAGGTATTGGAGCAAACTTAGCCTGCCGTTATGGGATTGCTCCAGATGAGCAAAAAATGGCGGTATTATCAGCGTTAGCGGATGAAATTGAAGGCACCTTTGATATTCATCTAGACATTATTTCCGGTGGCAACTCCGCGTCATTACAATGGGCGTTGGCACACACTGGCCAGACACGAATCAATCATTTACGTATAGGAGAGGCAATATTTTTTGGCTATGAATCCCTATATCAAGAAACACTGGCTGGCTTACAAACCGATGCGATGATCTTAACCGCTGAAGTCATAGAGTCTAACTTAAAACCCTCTTTGCCTTGGGGCAAGCGTGGTAATAATGCCTTTGGAGAACAGCAACCGATTGAAGATAGAGGGCCAGTGACCCAAGCGATTTTGGCTATAGGTCGTCAGGATGTCGACGTATCAGGGTTAACCCCGCCGCAAGGGATCACCATTGTCTCTTCGACCAGTGATCACTTGATTGTTGAAACGCTTGGCGAAAAACTATTGGTAGGGCAGAAAATCTCGTTCAGTCTTAATTACAGCGGTTTTCTTTCTGCGATGTCTTCACAACATGTTTATAAGCTTTTTAGTTACCCCACGGTTAGTTGATCGCATATATCCTCTTCTTACTGGAAGATGCAGCGGTGTTGGCTGCGTTCGTTTACCTCAATCACATAGTCTATGGAGATAAACTCACCTGCCGCCAGCCTGCAACGCCAAGTAGTTTGGGTATAACGTCATGAACAAAAGTTACAAAAGCTAAAGATAGTTACATTAATAGGAGGCTCAATATTCGATGTGTTAAGGGTTGTTAGAATGGCGGCATAATTTTAACAATCTAATAAAAAGGTAGAATATGTTAGCCAATAATGTGAACTCCCAAAAAGATAAGCGGATGATCAATATCATCTTTGCCTTATCGGCTGCTGTGATACTCTTTTCAACGCTGTCCAATAACTTACCAACGGGAATCATCGGCGCGATTGGCGTCATGGTCGTGGTTGGTTACATCCTTAATCTGATCGGTGATAAAACGCCGATTATCAATCAATTTTTTGGTGGTGGGGCGATTGTCGTTATCTTTGGCTCTTCCTACCTTTTTCATAGTGGCATTATGCCGCATGAAACTACGGAAACCGTGACTACCTTTGTTAAAGGTGGCGGATTTTTATCCTTCTTTATTGCCAGCTTAGTGACCGGTTCCATCCTAGGTATGGACACTCAAGTCTTGAAAAAAGCAGCGCTGAAATACATCCCAGTTATTTTGGGCGGTGTGGCATGCGCTTTTTTATTTGCAGGCCTTGTCGGCAGCCTATTGGGTGAAGGATTCTTTTCATCGGTCATGTTGATTGCTTTGCCTATCATGGGCGGTGGCATGGGTGCTGGTGCGGTCCCTTTGGTTGAAATCATGTCGGGTAATACTGGTATGTCAGCCGAAATGCTCTTATCGAAAATGGTCCCTGCATTAGCGATAGGTAACGCGATGGCGATTGTTATCGCTGGGCTACTGGATAAGTTGGGCAAAGTTTACCCTTCATTAACGGGTAATGGACAACTGATCCGAGGGAACGCTGAACAGCCAGCCGCGTCGGAAAATGAATCACCGATATCAATCAATGTCTTGGGTATAGGCGCACTGCTGGCAATCACCATGTATTTCGTTGGTACGATGTTGAGTGATGTGATCAGCATGCACCCTTACGCTTTAATGATTCTATTTGTCGCATTGGTCAAAGTTATGGGGCTGATTCCGCGTGAGTTAGAGAAAGCCGCTCACGGTTGGTACAAGTTTGTGGTTGATAACTTAACACCAGCGTTATTGGTAGGAATTGGCGTGGCTTATACGGATCTTAATCAAATTCTCGCCTCATTGACGATGGTCTATTTCTTAATGGTTCTTGCAACCGTGCTCGGTGCGGTAGTTGGGGCCGCGTTGATGGGCCGATTAATCGGTTTTCATCCTATTGAAGCAGCAATCACCGCCGGCTTATGCATGGCAAACATGGGTGGAACGGGAGATGTGGCGGTGCTTGCAGCCAGCAAACGAATGGAGCTTATGCCTTTCGCGCAAATCTCATCACGCATTGGTGGGGCTTTGATGCTAATCATGGCGACCTTTATCATTGAACTCTTAAAATAACGCCTTAGATTAACGGGTTAAGTTGTGTTAGTGATAGTTAGCACTATAATTATCAAGGGCATGATTGAGCTTCGATTTTACTTCAAGAAGGCACGATAGGCGTGATCGTATTTGGAGCGCGGTATTGGCTTTAGATTGACCGGCATTGATGACAGTCTCTGGGTACGTTCGCTCATCAGCTTAGTGGTTCCGACAAGCGTTTAATTGATTTCTCTATTAAGGAAAATACATGTTCTATTTACATATGCTGCTTCTTTTTGCGGTCATTTTTACGGGTATTCGCTATGGCGGCATCGCGTTTGGTTTACTCGGCGGCTTAGGGGTTTCGGTTCTCGCGTTTGTCTTTGGTGTTGCTCCCGGAACGCCGCCAATTGGTGTTATGTTGATCATTTTAGCGGTGGTATCGGCTTCAGCGACATTAGAAGCCACGGGCGGATTAAAACTATTGGTAAAATACGCAGAAAAAATGCTGCGTAAACATCCCAATCATATCGTTTATCTCGGACCACTTTGCACCTATTCATTAACCGTATTAGTCGGCACTGGTCACTCGGTTTATCCGCTGTTACCAGTGATTTATGATGTTGCATATAAGAAAGGGATTCGACCTGAACGGCCGATGGCGATTGCGTCAGTGGCATCACAAATGGGTATTACAGCGAGCCCCATCGCTGCCGCTGCTGCGGTGTTTATGGCTACCGCTGCTGACAATAATTTGGATATCGGTTTACACAATGTGCTGATGGTGACCATTCCTGCCACTTTGATTGGCTTATTGGTGGCGTGTACGTGGAGTTTAAACCGAGGAAAAGATCTCGATAAAGATCCTGAGTTTCAAGCGCGTTGCCAAGATGAAGAATTTCGTAACGGCCTGATTGATCCTGAAGCGGAGGTCGTTGAAGGTTCTAGCGAAGACAAAAAAGCCAAAACGGGTTTATTGGTCTTTATGCTGGGGATTGCCTCGGTGATTTTTGTCGCCATGTTCGGCAAAGAGTTAGGCTTGTTGCCCAATGGCGTCAATATGTCGGTAGCGATTCAGTTCTTAATGCTGTCCGTTGGGGCCATCATCTTATTAACCACCAATATTCAACCATCGAAAATCGTCAACAGTCATGTTTTCATTGCTGGTATGACCGCGGTAATCATCATCTTTGGTATCGCTTGGCTCAGTGACACCATCATCAGTTATCACAAAACCTTTTTGATCGATATGGTGCGTGATGTGGTGAATCATCACCCGTGGACTTTTGCTATTGCGATGTTTGCGGTATCTATCTTCTTAAAAAGCCAAGCAGCGGTATTAACCATTATGTTACCGTTGGGTTTTTCTTTGGGTATCCCACCAGAAGTGATCATCGGTGTATTACCGGCTTGTTACGCGTATTTCTTCTTTCCGTTTTACCCAAGCGATCTTGCGGCGATAAGTTTTGACCGCTCAGGCACGACTCGGATCGGTAAATACGTGTTAAACCATAGCTTCTTGATCCCTGGATTTATCGGTGTTTCAACCGCAACCGTCGTGGGGTATTTTCTCTCGATGGCGCTTAATGGCTAACGCTTTCATTCGCTAACGACGGGCTCATTCTTATGCCGAACACTCAATGGTGATCTGGCTGAGGATGAGCCGACTTAACCGAGCAACAAGATCAGTTAACCAGATGATACAAACGGCGTGGCCTGCCGCCCGTTTTATAATTAAGCGCTAAACGAACCATTCCTTCGGATTCTAAAAATTCTAAATAACGGCGAGCCGTAATTCGGCTCACGTTCATCTGCTCGCCAATATCATCCGCTGAAAATTCAGCCAAGTGTGGTTGTTGTAATAATGCCTTCAAGGACGCTAACGTAGTGGCATCAATCCCTTTGGGAGTTTGGCGTAACGGTTTAGTGACCGATTTACCGAGAATATCATCGATATCGCCTTGATCAACGGTTGCCGTACGCGCTAATTTTGCGGTGTAATGTTTGTAATCATCTAACGCTTGATGAATACGCGACATGCGCAGCGGTTTCACCAAATAGTCGGTCACGCCTAACTGAATGGCTTTTTGTACCGTTGCCGTTTCACGTTCGGCGGTCGTCATAATAAAATCACAAGCCGCTTGCTGATCACGTAATTGACGAATCACCTCAATGCCATTACCATCTGGTAGGCTGATATCAACAAAAATCAGTTGCGGTTTAAAGGTGGTATATTGCAGTAAAGCATCGGCGCAACTTTCACTGGCGGCGACAACGATAAAATCAGGATGCTGATTAATCGCTGACTCAAGCATATAACTCGCTCGGGGATCATCTTCAAGTAACATGACGGTTGTTTTATTCATAATTAATGACTTTGTTTTTATCTAAATAAATACTGAATAGGGTAGTATTTTCGTCGGTTCTTTCCCAGTCAATACTGCCGTTAAAATTATCGACCCATTGTTTGACTAAATACAAGCCTACACCGCTTTGCTCGTGATCGAGTTTCGTGCTGACTCCAAACTCTAAAATATGCTCGGTAATTTGCTCACTGACTCCCGCTCCGCTATCCTGCACCTCAAAAATAATATGATGACTTCGATCACTAAGATAAATATGCACCAATGGACAACAGCTTGCCCGGTTTTGCCATGCAGCCAGTAAAGCGTTATCAATCAGATTGCCTAAAATAGTCACAAACTTTTCAGAAAGATTTTTCGGATAACTCGATAAGTGAGTATCTTCGTCAATAATAAATTTAACGCCAATCTCTGAGGCTTTATTAAATTTAGCCAGTAATAAACCAGCAATGACACTATCATTGACTGAAAAAACAATATTATGAATGATGGATTGATAGCGATCGGTTTCTTGTTGAATAAATTCAATGGCCTCATGGTGTTTTTGACTTTGTAACAGGCCGGATAAAACATTTAATTTATTGGAATACTCATGGGTTTTACTGCGTAATAGCTGGGCATAATTTTTAAGATAAACCACTTCACGTTCAAGTTCGTTTTGCTCCAGATTGGGAAAAAAGACAATCACTTGGCCTTTAACACCTTTGGGGCTAGCAATCGGGTAAATATCTACTTTGTAGTTTAATTGACCAATAGAAAATTCACCTTGATGCAGCTGGCTCGGTTTGGCTAAAACCAAGTGACTTAATGGTGTTGAATAACGGGAGAGTGGTTGGTTTAAATAATCATAACGATTACAGACGCCCATAGAGAGTTTTTGCATCGCACTATTATTGATGGTGGTAATGTTCATATTATTATCTACGGCAATAATCGCATCGCGAATACTGTCTAATACCATTTCATGCTCACGGAATTTATGAATAATAAATTCCGGTTCATAGTCAAGAAACGTTCGTTTCATTTTAAAAACAAACGCACTGCTGATCCCGATCCCTAGTAAATAGACGACAGCAATTAAACCACCAAGATGACCATATTGCGCCAATAAAATATCCGATGTTTTCTCAGATAAATAACCGATACTAACCGCACCAATCACCTCGTCTTGCCAGTAAATGGGTGAGAAATTACGAATCGCTTTACCTAACGTTCCTGAATGAACACTGCTGTATTCAGCACCTTGGATTAACGCGGGATAAATATCTTCGCCAATAAATCGTTGACCGACACGCGTCGGATCAGGATGACTTAAACGCATGGCCTTTTTATCCACGACCACAATATAAGACGCATCGGTTTGGGCGCGGATATGTTCCATATAATCAGCAATTGATGAGCGGGTAGGCGATGTATTCTGCGCGTTCACTGCCTCAATCACCGCAGGATCATTCGCGATGACGCGAGCTAACTCTAAACCGCGAGCTTTAAGCCCTTCAGTGTAGGAATTTTGTAGCAGAAAAAAAATAGCGCAGGTCACAACAATCACAATCGAAGAGGTTGTCGCAATCGTCGTTAATGCTAAATAACTTTTGAGTTTCATGCTCCCGCCTAATGACGATGGACTGTACGCTTAGCCCTGATAATTAAGATAAAAATAAGATCATCAGTATATCTCGAAACGACAGCAGAATGTGCAATTATCCCTGAACGCAGTTCGCGAAAATGTGAGTTAAAGCGGCAATAAAAGCATGATAGACACGGCATTATGCAACAGAGCCTAAAGCCTCTTAGGTGGGCTTATGTTAGGGTGAGACGATGGTATTAGACGCCAAACCAAGATAGTAAACCTCTTGTTCTGGCGTTGCAGGTGACCGTTGAGTGTCGAGATCAGCGAGAAAGCATAAGGAATAAAACATGGACGATTTATCCCCCTCCGATTTAAAAACCATACTGCACTCAAAGCGCGCCAATATGTATTACTTGGAATATTGCCGTGTGATGCAAAAAGATGGCCGCGTGCTCTATTTAACAGAAGCCGACAAAGAAAATCTCTACTTCAATATCCCGATTGCCAATACCACCGTACTGATGCTCGGTAACGGCACCTCCATTACTCAAGCCGCGATGCGCATGCTCTCACAGGCAGGCGTATTGGTCGGGTTTTGTGGTGGCGGTGGCACGCCATTGCATATGGCGTGTGAAGTAGAATGGTTTACGCCGCAAAGCGAATACCGGCCCACCGAATATCTACAAGGTTGGCTATCGTTCTGGTTTGATGATCAAAAACGCTTGGCGGCCGCCAAACAGTTCCAAAATGCGCGGATTGATTACTTACAGCGAGTTTGGCGCTCCGACCGAGAATTAACCCTAGAGAAATTCAATGTTCAAGATGAAGTGATACAGCAATCACTAGAAACTTTCCACCAACGCACTGACGCCGCCAGCAAACAATCCGACTTATTGCTCACCGAAGCACAACTGACCAAAGCCTTATACAAGTACGCCGCTAATAATACCGGTAAAGACGGTTTTACTCGCCAGCATCAGCCGGACAAAAAATCCACCGACAAAGCCAACGATTTTTTAAACCACGGCAACTACTTAGCCTATGGGCTTGCGGCAAGCTGCTTATGGGTGCTTGGCATTCCGCACGGCTTTGCCGTCATGCATGGCAAAACCCGCCGTGGGGCCTTGGTGTTTGATGTAGCCGACCTAATCAAAGACGCCATCGTACTGCCGTGGGCATTCGTTTGCGCCAAAGAAAACGCTACCGAGCAAGTGTTTCGCCAGCAAATTTTACAATCTTTCATTGAACACAAAGCGCTCGATTTTATGTTTGATACGGTGAAACAGGTCGCACTGCAAGGTAAAGAGGAAGAAGAAAGCGAGGATGGCTCGTTATGATGGTCACTTTTGTCAGTCAATGCGAGAAAAACGCCCTCAAGAAAACCCGCCGCGTACTGGATGCCTTCGCCAACCGAATTGGCGATAACACTTGGCAAACTTTGATCACCGAAGAAGGGCTATTAACCGTCAAAAAAATGCTAGGCCAAACCGCCACCCGCAGCACCGCCGTCAGTTGCCATTGGATCCGCTCTCGTTCACGCAGCCAGTTGTTATGGGTGGTGGGCAATAAAAAGAAATTTAATGTGGAAGGTGTGGTGCCTGTTAATAGTACAGAGAAGGATTTACTTAACAGCGACTATGAAAGTGACTGGAAATATTTACCGCTGATTAAAGCGCTTGCTGGCATGGCCGCTTTGCTCCACGATTGGGGGAAAGCTTCTTTACTGTTTCAAGAAAAATTAAATCCTGAGATAAAAAACAAATATAGAGGCGATCCTCTACGCCATGAGTGGATATCTTGTCTTTTATTCCATCAATTTGTCGCTAATCCAATACACCAACCTCAAGATGAGGCTTGGTTGGCTACTCTTATCAATCAAGGCATTGATGAATCTTGTTTTAAAACCAATAGATTACCAAGAGAAAAAGCACTTGCTGAATTACCGACAGCAGCAGCGTTAATTGCTTGGTTGATCGTTTCTCATCACCGCCTGCCTCTACCTAAAGAGAAAGAGCTGTGTGATAGACAACGAGAAGTGGATAACGCGTCGTTGGCGGATTTACTCGCCAGAATTACGCCCGCTTGGGGCTATGAAAACCGTTTTGATGAATACAACATGCTGCTGCCGAAATGTTTTGAGTTTCCCTTGGGGCTGCTCTCTAATTCTTCGATTTGGCTTGCTGATCTCAAACGCCGTGCGAAGGATCTATTGCATCACCTGCCTTTACTCGATCAGGCAATGAATGATGGTAGTTGGCGGGGGATTCTACACCATGCTCGGTTGTGCCTAATGTTAGGTGACCACTATTACTCTTCACAACCTAATGATCATCAATGGCAAACGTCGACAGAGCTGTACGCTAACACCGACCCCGCGACTAAAGCGCGTAAACAAAAGCTGGATGAGCACTTAGTGAATGTTGCTAAAGTCGCGGTGAACACAGTGAAGTTACTGCCGTTTTTTGAAACCGAGCCACTAAAAGCCACCAAACTCAGCGAGCTTGCCCCTAAAGCTAACACACCTAAAGCATTCCGTTGGCAAGACAAAGCGGTACGCAAAATCAATGAGTGGCGTGAACATACGGAAGACAAAAGCCAAGGCTATTTTGTGGTCAACATGGCCAGTACAGGTTGTGGCAAAACTATCGCCAACGCCAAAGTTATGCAGGCGTTATCTGACGATGGTGAAAGCCTGCGATTTATTTTGGCACTTGGCTTGCGCACGCTCACTTTGCAAACTGGTGATGAATATAAAGAAAGGCTGAAACTGCAAGAGAGTGACTTAGCGGTGCTGATTGGCTCTAAAGCCATTTCGGAGTTACATAAGTCGGGCAAGAAAGTTGAAAAGGACGATATTGAACCTGAACAAGCTGAGGCTGGTTCTGAGTCTTTGGAGAGTCTTCAAGATGAAAACGATATTCTAGATTGGCAAGGTGTGCTGCCTGAAGAAGAGCTCACGACCGTTTTAACCAAAGAAAAAGATCGAAAACTTCTGTATGCCCCAGTACTGGTATGCACCATCGATCACATCATGGCCGTGACCGAAACTAAGCGTGGTGGGCGTTATATTCTGCCCTGTTTACGTTTAATGTCATCCGACTTGGTGATTGATGAAATTGACGACTTTACGGGCGATGATCTGATTGCGATTGGCCGATTAGTGCATTTGGCAGGCATGCTGGGGCGCAAAGTGATGATTTCCTCTGCCACCATACCACCGGATTTAGCATTGGGTTTATATAATGCCTATCGTCAAGGGTGGGCAGTGTTTGCTGCTAGCCGTGATCGAGTCAGCACAATTAATTGTGTTTATGTCGATGAATTTAGTACCGACACACAGATGGTGGGCTGTGATGATCCTGATTTGGCTGTCTATGAAGCATTCCAACAACGCTTTGTTGCTAAACGCGTTGATAAACTAAAACAGCAAATCTCAAGACGAAAAGCCGAAATCATTCCATGCATTAAACAGGGTGAGCAACCGCTTGAGGAAGAGTATTTCGAGATAGTCAAACAAGCGGTTTTGACCAAACACCAGCACCACAACACGATAGAGCCAGAAAGCCAAACAAGAGTATCGTTTGGCGTGGTTAGGGTTGCCAATATTCAACCTTGCGTCGAATTAACCCAATATCTACTCAGTTGTGATTGGCCTGCCGATACTGAAGTGCGCTGCATGGCTTATCACAGTCAGCAAGTGATGTTGCTACGCCATGCGCAAGAAAAGCATTTGGATGAGGTACTCAAGCGCAAAGAGAAAGCGGGAGAATTACCCGAAGCGTTTGCTCATCCAGTGATTCGTGAACACCTAACCGCTTGCCAAGCGAAAAACCTGATTTTTATTCTGGTTGCCACCCCAGTTGAAGAAGTGGGACGTGACCATGACTTTGACTGGGCGGTAATTGAGCCATCATCTTTTCGTTCAATTATTCAAATGGCAGGCCGAGTACGTAGACATCGTGATGGTGAGATTCAGGAGCCCAATATTGGCTTGTTGCAATACAACGTTAAAGGCTTTAAGGGAGGCTCAGATCGAGTATTTAATCATCCTGGCTATGAAACAGACAGCGCCACTCAACTCGCCACTCATGATTTATCTGTGTTGGTAGATAAAAAGTTACTATTGCAATCGGTCAATGCGATTGTCCGTATTCAAAAGCGAGCAGTGCTAGAACCGCGCAACAACTTGGCAGATTTAGAGCACTTTGCCACCGCGAAAACCCTTGGCACCGATCAAATTGGCAAACCACAACAAGCCAATATCAGCCGTCAGGATAGATACAACCGTAATCGTCGCAGTAGCTCGCCGCAGTCATGTTGGTATGAGCATCTCCACGGTCATATTCACGGCTACTGGTGGCTAACCGCACTGCCGCAACACTTCAAACGCTTTCGTAAAAGTGAACCCACAGTGCAAATCTACTTAGTCAAAAAAGCGCGCAGCATTGAGTTTTGTTTGCGTGAAGAACAGGGCGGCTTACATCCGATTGAACGCACCTTGAATATTGAACATCTACCGCTTACGCCAGAACAAGAGCAGAAGCTTTGGCTGCAGCGTGATTACAGTGAGTTAGTCAGTTTTTACAGTCCAAACCCTGAACAGGAATTCGCCACCTCAGTGCGTTATGGCGAGATCAGTTTTGCCTGCCATGAAGGTATTCAACAATACAGCTACAACGACCAACTAGGGTTGGTTAAGGTCAAATAATGGAAAATGAAAAGTGTGAAGTAAAACAAAGTCTAGACAGATTGATAAAAAATAGGTCGGAATTAGCATTTAAAAAAACTGACAAGAACGGTAAAGCAACGCCAGACTATTTTAAGGTTTTGGATAGGGTGCTGAGACATAGCCCGAAGAGTTATTTGCCTAAGTCAATTTCTGAGTGTGATGCCTGTTTATTAATGATTAGCTCTATTAATGAAGGAGCGACAACATTTAAATATGAGAATACCTTTAAGTTCATGTGTGAAATTTGTCATCCAAAATTGGATGAGCTGTGGAGTTTATTTGACATTTCTAGTGAGGAAGCAACAGTTTTAATTGAACTTTCAAAAAGTTTTTGCGCTGAAAGACTAGAAGCATATTTCTTATTTAAAGATGGAATGGCTCATGATGAAATTGCTAATTTTGAAGCCGATGCTGTAGCAGGATTAATCGAAAAAGTTGCACAAGACAGCAAGCATGGCACTGTGGTTAGTCACCCTTCTAAAATGAGTCACCCTGCTTGTAAGTACCCGCGAGTGTATTCTACTGATTTTAAAAAATCTCAAGATGGTTATCTTCGAAGTGGTAATGCGGAGACATTTTTTGATTTACATATCAATGCTACTCAATTGAAGGTCTACAAATTCCTGTCTTTGAAAATAAACGACGTTTATATTTTAGAACACTTAAAAAACTCTAATATCGCATTGCTTGCCGAAACATTCGGACTTAGTGGAGCGTTTTTTGAGAATATTGTGAACATGTTTACTGATTGCATTTATTCGCAATCTGTTGACACTGATAGGTTTGTAAAACAAGTTTATTTTCCTATTGGTTTTGAGCAGTACCATCAACTTTCTCTGTTAACACCAGCTGGTTTGGTCTTCAATATGAAAGCCAAAATTGATTGGATTACCAGTCGTTCACCTCAAGCTTACTCTGGGAAGAAAGCTAGAAAGAACAATGATTACCATGAACTGGGTTACAAAACGCTATCGGATCTTACGGTAACAAAGCATGGTGGTGATCATCCTAAAAATATTTCTGGTTTAAATAACAAATACCAGACTTACTATTTGTTATCGTCCATTCCGCCGGAGTTAACACCTCGCGATATTCGTCTGCCGAGAACGGATTTTTTCAAAGAGAGTTTTACCGCTTGGCAAGCCAAAGAGGTGATTGAATCGCTGCATCGACTTTTTCTTACCGACTACAACAACATCAATCTCCGTGATGGCCGTGACTACCGCATTCAGCAATACGTAGATTTGGTGATTGAGAAAATGTGGCAAGTACGTCTTTTCCTTGAAGAGTATTCCGGTGAGTTATCGAGTGCGTTGCCGTTGGAGCAAAAAATCTGGCTCTATCCAGAGTTTGCTGAGCAGCGTCAGCACGAGGATGAGTGGCTCGATAAAATTACTCGCCACATTGCGCGAGGCTTAATCAATCATTACAGCCGCAGCAAAGTAATCGCCAACCCCGTCACATTGGCAGACCAAGAGCTGCTGGCGATAGAAAAGGTGGTTGCCAGCAATAAGGAGAACTTGCGATGAACGTATTGATTTTACCGCATTTAAAAATTAACAACGCCAATGCACTTTCAAGCCCCTTTACTATTGGCTTTCCGGCCATGACGGCATGGCTAGGCTTTGTGCATGCCTTAGAGCGCAAGCTGAACCAGGCTGGGTTATCCGAACTCATGCTGCACAGTGCTGCGGTGGTGAGCCACCGTTGTGATGTACAGACTCATAAAGGCGAAGGTGACTTTGTTTATTCAATTATCGGTACTGGCAATCCACTCGATAAGGATGGTTCACGCTCGGCATTTATCGAGGAAGCACGCTGTCACTTAGATGTGTCCCTCGTCATTGAGTGGAGTGGCAATGACGAAGAACTTCAGCAGCCAGACTTTACCCAGCAGTTGCAAGCGGTGATCGCGACGATGAAAGTGGCAGGAGGTGACGTTCTTTCCGTTGGGAAGCCCTCAATCAAATCTGTGATTACGGAACAGGATACCGCTCAAGTCCTACGCCAATTAATGCCAGGCTATGTGCTGAACGAACGCCGCGATTTAATGATTGACGCCATGCAGCAAGGCGCCGACGCGATAGATGCGCTGCTTGGGTATCTAACCGTACACCACCATTGTGAACAGCTTGAAGACCAAAGCGTTGTTTGGCATAGCCAGCGCAAGACGAGTGGCTGGATTGTGCCAATTGCCACAGGGTTTCAAGGTATTTCACCATTAGGTGAGGCAAAAAATCAGCGCGATCCATTAGTACCGCATCGCTTTGCCGAAAGTGTGGTCACACTGGGTGAATTTGTCATGGCGCACAAAATCAAACACCTCGATGACATCCTTTGGCAATACCACCCTGATTTAGAAAACGATCTCTACCTTTGTCAGCAAGTTAACCCTATCAACGAACATCAATAAGGAACAACTCATGGCTAAAAATAACGACACCGCTTCAGTACTTGCATTTGAAAAAAAACTTGTCCCATCCGATGGCTACCTCTTTGGATGCCAGTGGGAAACCAAAGAGCAAGCAACCCCATTAGCGCTGCAAGAAAAATCAGTGCGTGGCACAGTTTCCCACCGCCTTAATAAAGGTGGTGAAAAGGATATTATGAAGCTGGATATGGATATTGCATCTCCAAATCCGCAGCGGGTGGATGCCTGTGCGTTGGGGCTAGAGCAAGATACCCTGAAGCTACATTTCACGCTCAAAGTATTAGGGGGGCTTGCCCAACCTTCGGCGTGTAACAATGCGCTATTCAAACAGAGCTACAGTGCTGCGGTTTCAAAGTACATTACCCAATATGGTTGTTTCGAATTGGCCAAACGCTATGCCACCAACCTTGCCAATGCCCGTTTTCTATGGCGCAACCGCGTTGGCGCAGAAGAGATTGAAGTGCAAGTCAAGGCATTGAACAAAGGGGCTGAGCAGGCGTGGACTTTTAATGCCAAACAATTTAGTACTCGACACTTTGATCATAACGATTCACAGATCAATAGTTTGGCCGACAGAATTGCTCAGGTACTGGCCAGCGAAACGGATCATTTGATGCTGCAAATTGACTGCTACGCTAAGGTCGGTAAAGCCCAAGAAGTCTACCCAAGTGAAGAGTTAGTAATGGATAAAGGCAATAGCAAATCCAAGAAAAGTAAAATCCTGTATGCGGTTAATGAGCATGCTGCGATGCACTCACAAAAAATTGGTAACGCACTGCGTTCCATTGATACTTGGTACCCAGATTACGCATCTGAGGAGCAAAGTGCAGGTGCTATTGCAATAGAGGTTTATGGTGCAGTTACCAATTTAGGTAAGGCATTCCGAACGCCTAAAAAAAATGACTTTTACACCTTTTTTGATAAATGGGCGCGTGGTGAAAGCTTGCCTCGTGAAGAAGATGAGCATTACGTTATGGCGGTATTGGTGCGTGGTGGTGTATTTGGCGAAAGTGACAAAAAGGGGCAGTGATGAACTACTACCAAGAAATCACCTTGTTACCAGAGGCAGAAATACCTCTTGCCTTTCTTTGGCAAAACGTATTTCAACAAGTCCACATAGCCTTGGTGGAGCACAAAGTGGCGAGCAACCAATCTCTGGTTGCGGTTGGCTTTCCTGATTATCGTCAAGCGAAGTTTCCGCTGGGCAGTAAGTTGCGTCTCTTTGCTAAAGAGCAAGCGACACTGGAAAAGTTGGCTATCCACCGTTGGTTAACTCGGTTAGAAGACTATGTGCACATCAAAGGGATCAAACCCGTACCAAACGATGTGACTTACGTAAGCTTTGTGCGCAAGCAGGTGAAATCGCCCGAGCGAATAGAGCGGGATATGCAGCAAAAAGCGGCACTATGGGCTGCTAAATCGGGTCAATCGCTTGCAGAATGCTTAGCCGTACTTGAACAAAGCAAGCCGACAGCCTTGTGCTCTTTACCGTTTATTTACTTGCATAGCCAGCAAACGAAGCAGCGCTCCCCTGAAAAAAGCAGTAAGTTCCCGCTGTTTATTCAGATGGAGCAACAAAGCACATCGCAAGATGGGGCCTTCGATTGCTATGGTTTGAGTAGCAAAGCGAATGGACAATCAGCATTGGCTACCGTGCCGCACTTTTAAATTGAACGAAAAAGGGTATTTTTACCCTTTATTTTTGCTATTTAAAAATAAGCTTTAAATACAATAAGTTACAACGAGTGGTTTTTTATAAGGTAAAAATGCAATTTTTATCCTAACTAACTGTTGTAACTTATTTTTATTGATTTATTCTATAGTTCACTGCCGCACAGGCAGCTTAGAAAGACAGGGCTGGCGGTTGTAGCCTGTAACGCGGGTTCACTGCCGCACAGGCAGCTTAGAAAATTTGGTGCAGAAAGCACTGAGTTTTCTATCAGTTCACTGCCGCACAGGCAGCTTAGAAAAAGCTCGAGAGCATCCGAGTCGTCATGAACACGTTCACTGCCGCACAGGCAGCTTAGAAAATCTAAATTTACCCGTTTCAAAGCCTTCAATAGTTCACTGCCGCACAGGCAGCTTAGAAATGAACCACAGGAATCGTCTTCTTTGATAATTAGTTCACTGCCGCACAGGCAGCTTAGAAAAATCCAAACCCAATTACCGCAAATTTCAATAAGTTCACTGCCGCACAGGCAGCTTAGAAATTCAAGATGCTTGTCAAAATCTTCACTTTGGCGTTCACTGCCGCACAGGCAGCTTAGAAATTACAGCGTTGTACCTGCTGGTACTCGCATTCGTTCACTGCCGCACAGGCAGCTTAGAAAGCGAACCACCACTAGTTGCTGGCTTGATAACCGTTCACTGCCGCACAGGCAGCTTAGAAACTTTCGGGCGTGATTAATGGCGATTTTCTCGCGTTCACTGCCGCACAGGCAGCTTAGAAACGCCCCGCCGCAATTTCGCCAATCATGGCTTGGTTCACTGCCGCACAGGCAGCTTAGAAATAGCAACTCCAGCGCCTCATCCATTCGCTTAAGTTCACTGCCGCACAGGCAGCTTAGAAAATTGATAGAGCTGTAGATCCCCGTCATATTTTGCCTGCTATTGCTGTGAGGCAGGGAAATGAAGGTGTAGCGATCATCGAAAACTGATCCACTAAATACAATTAGTCAGCATAGACTCCCACCTTGACGGCAAGGATGCTTGAGGCTTTTAATATTCGATTATTCACCGTGATTACAAGAAAACGTGAGTTTCTTAACAATATGTGCGCCTAATTCCTTAGACACTACGTTGTATGATTGATGTGAGTGGTGGAATACATGAGCCCCCTAACGTTACCTTGCCAGCGAGAGATTGATCTCTCATCAGAGTTAAACGTCGTATTACAAGACAATGAATTGCATTTTTCTTATTTAGGACGCGACTCGGTGCCCATCAGTGATCGCTATGTCCTATTTCGGATGGCGCTAAAGAGTGATCCCCATGCCCGAGTCATTGGCGATGGCTTTCAAATGTTGGCGCAAACGGCGGGTACGGTGAGTCATCCGCTGGATGTGGGTCGTTGCCCCGATAATGACCAGAGTTATCGACTTTATGCTTCTCATGCCAATAAACGCTACTACAACTACCTAGTGATTGAAGATAAAGACCAATATCAGCTCGTTGGCTTTACCTCTTGCCAACGGTTTGCGGGCTATTTTGAGTTAGTGGTGGAAGAAGAAACCACGCATCTGATTGCCGCCATCGATGGAGAGCAAACCCTGCCGAGTGATTGGCCCAATCACCGTTTAGAATCACTTATCGTATTGCAACACTCATCGCTAGCCGAGATCTACCAACAGTATGCGCACGCCATTCAACGCCATCATCGATCACGTGACGGGGTAACTCAGCCTGCGCCGATCGGGTGGTGTTCGTGGTATGCCTATTATGCGGAAGTTAATGAGCAGCATATTCGCGCTAACCTTGCGGCCATGCAAGGCGAGTTGGCGGAGGTCGAGTGGGTATTACTGGATGACGGATACCAAGCTTTTATGGGCGATTGGTTGACGCCATCAGAGAAATTTTCCGGTGGTATAAAAGCGCTGCTCCAGAGTATTAAAACGGCGGGTAAAAAACCAGCAATCTGGCTGGCTCCGTTTATTGCTCAGCCTGAATCGGCTTTGTTTCAGCAACACCCTGACTGGTTTGTTAAAAATCACCAAGGACAGCCTCTAAAAGCCGAAGATGTGACCTACGGCGGATGGCGTTGCACGCCTTGGTATGTGTTAGATGGCTCTCATCCACAAGCTCAGGCTTATTTAACTCATGTAATAAAAACCATGCGAGAAGAGTGGGGGGTTGAACTGTTTAAACTGGATGCCAATTATTGGGGAACCCTAAAAGGTTTGCGTTACCAATCAGGCGTTACTGGGGTTGAGGCTTATCGGATGGGCATGCAAGCGATAGCCCAAGGAGCCGGAGAGGCTTGGTTATTGGGTTGTAATGCGCCGATGTGGCCATCACTCGGTTTGGTGGATGCGATGCGAGTGTCTGATGATGTCGAACGTCGTCGTCAACGTTTTGCGCAAATCGCTAAAGAAACCTTTTATCGCAGTTGGCAACATCGTCAGTTATGGCAAATCGATCCCGACTGTGCCACCTTGGTGTCGTTAGCCGATCAGGCCACCGATCTCGCCAGTTATGAATTTCATCGTAATGTACTACTTGCTTGTGGAGGGGTACTGCTTTCAGGTGATCCGCTCACCGAGTTAACGTCTTTTGCTAAGAGCAGTCTTCAGCAATTGATCGCTCGCCAACATCAGACTCAAGAGACGTCGACGCCAACGTCTTTAGCACTTAATCATTGGCGATTGGCTTTAACCCCTAATCATGAGTTGCACTGTTTATTCAACGATCAAGCTACCTCACAGCATTATACCTTGACCGCTACCCAACCGGTCGATTGGTATGACTATTGGAGTGGCGAAAAACTTGTTCAGCAGCCGGCTCAGGTGTTGGATGTGTCATTGGCGGGAGGATTAACCAGCCGAGCTATCGTCGCCTCGACAGAGAGAACACACTCATCGTATCGAGAATAATAACCGAAATTTTTTATGATGGAGACGCATCTATCCTACTTTAGGTTACGTATTACGCTGAGTGTGTTTATAAAAGGAATAGTACCAGCGTATGTTTTCTGCTGATGAGCAATCAAGAATTATTGAAATGGCATGGGAAGATAGAACGCCATTTGAAGCTATTTTTCACCAATTTGGTTTAACTGAACCACAGGTGATTCGTTTTATGCGCAGGCATCTAACCACACGTAGTTTTAACTTGTGGCGAAAGAGAGTCAGTGGCAGAGAAACCAAGCACCTTAAATTACGTCCACCTGAAGTTGATCGCGGTTACTGCCCGACTCAATATAAACCTCGTTAACGGGTTTATTGATTGGGGATCCTGGTCAGGTCTGCTAAAGTGACGACCTGCCAGCGATCAAGTTGATAGCGCTGGAGTACCTAAGACTAGGAAAAACTTTGACCAATAATGATATTTTCTGCGCTTTGCGCACGACGTTTGCTTTTAACGACCAAACTTTATTAGAGATTTTTCATCTCGCGGATAACGAGACAACACCAGCACAATTAGCCTCTTGGCTGAGCAAACCGCAAGCTCCTGAGTTTGCTGAACTGAGTGATCCGCAATTAGCGAGTTTTTTAAATGGTTTGATTAACCTCAAACGCGGCAAGCGTGAAGGGGAAGCGGCAAAGCCAGAAGCGAATTTGAATAATAATATGGTGTTTCAGAAACTGCGTATTGCGTTAAATTTGCAAGCTGATGATTTACTGACTCTTTTTCAGCAGGTTGGGGTTGAGCTGAGTAAAAACGAAATCGGCGCTTTTTTCCGTAAGCCGGGTAATAAGCATTACCGAGAGTGCAGTGATGCAACGTTACGTCAGTTTTTACAGGCTGTTGAACATCACACGCCAGCCGTTACAGAGTAACCGTAAGCTAACAATAGTGTCGTGAACATCGTGAGAAGCGATCCCTTCTCACGATATTGTTATCTCTCTTCACTGATATCGAGCGGTAGGGTGAACTTAAAACAGGCCCCACCCAAACTCGAGCTCGAGGTTACTATCAAATGCCCATGATGTTGACGGGCGATTTGTTCAGCAATCGCTAATCCTAATCCAAAACCACCACTGGCCTTATCTCGCGCCGATCCGACTCGATAAAACGGTTTAAAAATATGTGGCCAATGGGTTTCCGGGATCCCGGGACCATCGTCTTCAATCGTCACTGTCCAATCAATATAATCACAACTGACACTGATTTTTACTTGCTGCTTGGCATAGCGAGAAGCATTGCGTACGACATTAGAAATGGCACGATTCAATAAATTACTATCGACTAGTGGCGTTGGCCATTGCTGTGGCGCTTGCAATTCAATGGTTACTGGCGACTCGATTTGCCATTTTTCGATTTGCGTTGGCAGCCATTGCGCTAGGTCGAGGCTAATGAAGGTTAATGGCGTCGTTTCCATTTTACCTAAGCGAAGCAGCTCGTTAATCATCTCTTCGAGTTCGTGGATGTCATCTTCGATGCCAGCAATGTATTTATCCTTTTTTTCTGGCATATCTTGCAGCATATCAAGCTGACACTGAATCCGAAACAGCGGGGTGCGCACCTCATGGGCAATCGCGTTGGTGAGCATTTTATGACTTTCAATCAGATGAGAGATTTTATCTGCCATAGCATTAAAGCTGCGGTTAAGCGTTCCCAATCTCATTGACCCCGTCTCTTTAGCTCGAATGCTTAAGTCACCTTTGGCTAAGGCTTGCGTTACTTGTTCAAGGTGTTTGAATCGCCACATAAATAGCTTCATCATCACCATGCTGTACACGGCAAAGCAACCCATTAAAACCAGGACAAAAACCCAACCTTCGATCTCTGAGGCAATCCAAATCTCAGCTTCTGGATCGCGATAGATATGATAGATGGTATCGGTTGGATTAAAGGTAAATATAGAGCCATCGTCGTCGGTGGTAAACACCCCATGATTGGCTAGTCGCTCTCTAACTTGAGGGGTCAGTAAAGGGGAGTTTTCGGACAGCGCGTCAATGACTAGCCAGTTTGCATCGGCAATGGCTTGCAGTTTTTCTTTGGCAACGTCAACCCCATGCTGATCGGCGACAAATTCTAAAAGCTCAAGGCTACTTTGAATTTGCTGACTGCGTGCGACTAAGTCAAGATCAGGAGAGAGCCAGTCATTAATGCTGACATAACTCACTAGAGTAAACATAAAAATACCGACTAGAGCGAGATAAAGCTCTAAATAAAGACGTTTCATAGTCTCCCTTTATGACCAACTTTCTGGGACAAATAAATAACCTTTACCACGCAAGGTTAAGATACGTTTTGGGACCGATGAGCTGTCGCCAAGTTTACGGCGTAAAATGGCCACTTTATTGTCGATGGTTCTATCAAGACCATCGTACTCAATACCACGGGTTTCTTTGACTAAATACTCGCGTGACAGCACTTGCTCAGCATGGCTAGCCAGTAACCACAAAAGGTCAAATTCACTGTCGGTAAGTACAATATCTTCACCAGAGAGAGAGCATTGACGAAGCTTATGGTTGATACTGAGCTGCCCAAAATGAAGCTGATGATCGTTGTCTGGATGCGCTAACTCGGTTTGTTGCTGGCGACGTAATAGCATGCGGATTCTCGCCAATAATACCCGAGGTTTAATCGGTTTATTAACAAAGTCATCGGCGCCTAGCTCAAGAGCGGCGACATGGTCGATATCATCATCACTGGCGGTTAAAAAGACAATTTTCCCTTTGTAGTCGTTACGAATCTCTCGGCAAATCGATAAGCCGTCTAAACCGGGTAGCATCAGGTCGAGAATCACTAAATCTGGCTGAACTTGCAAAATCAACGCGCTGGCTTGTAGGCCATCATGAGCCAGATGAACCTCAAACTCATTATTTTCTAAATAGCTAGTCAGGAGCTCTGCTAGCTTTACATCGTCTTCGATAAGTACAATTTTCATAAGCGAATCATCAGTTAAAAATAGAGTGGATACAATAGGGGCGGACAAAACGGTACATTACGTGGTGCTGTGTACGGCTTGCATACATACGCGTACAAAACATGAGTTGTGTCACAAAAAGTAAGTAACTATAGTTCGGGCCAATACGTTAATAGTACGAGTATCATCCCATGAATTCTATACAACCCTATGAAAACCGTACGCGTTTAGTCGGCCTCGACTTTTTACGCGGCTTGGTTATTTTTATGGCCATCTTTGAACATTATACGGGGTATTTAAACTATTGGTATGTGGATTTTTTCCCTAAAGAGAGCGATTTTTATGAGACATTATATCGTTCACACTTACCAATGTTGGGGCAACTTGTCCCGATGGACAGTTTTACCGGACAAGTCTCAGCATGGTTGATTCCTTGGGTGAGTCAAGTCTATTTAGCGTTAGCGGCCTTTAATCTTTCGGCGCGATCATCTGAGCATATGCGAGCAACACTGGTGAAAAAACTGGCTCTGTTTTTGAGCATTATTTTTGTGTTGTACATTGAAGGTTTTATTATTGCTCCTAACTTTGGTGAGGCAATTTCATTTTATCCGGTCATGCTATGGATGACGTTACTGGCTTTTTTCTCTATTGTTTACGCCTTTTTTGGTATTCGCGGCATGTTGGTGTTGACCGTATTGAGTACCATCGTCAGTCAGTTGGGTGTGACATCATTACTAGAGCATGCTGAACTATGGATGCAAACCCATGTTCATCCCGGTTATGAGTTGGATGCGCGGTTAGATCTGTTTATGGCCAGTGGGTGTTTTGGTTTCCTCTACGGGTGGGTGTGGCATCATTACGCTGAAAAACGTGATGCGCTGAATAAACTGGTATTGGGTATTGCGCTGGTGGCTTTATCGCTTTATTTCTTGAATGGTCAAGCCGCGACGATTGATTTGCATGATGTCTATGCCGAAGAGCATGCCTTAGCAGAAGATACCATTGGTCGTCTCGGGATTTGGGGCACGGAATTTTTGGTGATTGGTTTAATTTTAACACTGCATCAAGCGGGAGTTCGCTTAAGCTGGCGACCACTCAATTGGATTGGCATGTACTCACTAACCGTGTTTATCTTCCATAAGTCGATTTTTATCTTCTTATGGGGTCCGTTGCTTACTTGGGCTTCAGCAAAGATGGGAACGACTTTACCCAATAATTTCTTGTTGATCTTTACCCTATGTTCATTATCGGTTGGCATCATTTATCTGTTCAAGCGTTCGGGCATTATTTGCCATCTGATGGGCGATCATCAAGATCAGATGTGGAAAGACGTTTACCGTAAGAAGAGGTTATCGGATGCTTAATCCAACGATGATTCTCGCTTACCAAGCTATCATCGTGCTCACGCTGACCCTATGGGTCGGCGTTGTGCGTTGTGATGAGTTTAGCCTTGGGGCCAGTTTTGGTATTGATAGCCCTGCTGTGAGTTCCTCAACCAAATGGGAGTGGTCACCGAGCATTGCTTACGAAAAAGAGACGGAGTTTGGACTGTTTTTTGCTCAGGGAGGTGAAGCGGGGGTGGCTTTACCTATGCCTTATTGGGACAAGGCTTATTTTACCGTTGGCCCAGTCTTATTGAGCGAAGAGCAGGGCTCATCACGAATCGGTTCAAGTTTGCGTATCGGGTATTTATTTACTGAATCATTGTCGGCCTCATTAGCATGGCAAAAGGATTGGTCAAATGCTGTCGGATCACAGTGGTTGATTGATGGCTCCTATCAGCTTAATGATGAGTGGAGTATCAATGGCTGGTCTCGTTATGCGGACAAACATAATCAAGCGTTACGTCATGTCTCTGGGACTTGGCGTGATGTCGGCATCAGTGTTGAATGGGAAACGCCGTTTTTATCCGATTGGGTGAGCTCGGTGGAGGTTGGCGTTAATCATCAAGTCGATAGGAATTTCACCGAGCCGGTGCTGACTTGGAGTGTACGTTATCTGTTTTGGTAATCATCCTTTACCACGATTCATCCCGCATACTTTGTCATTGAGGTCAATCGGTGTTAATGCACTTGCTTATGGGGTTAGATTCAGACAAAACC
>NZ_WXWK01000017.1:0-33801 GCF_009904835.1 Vibrio sp. V33_P6A3T137
GACTATTACTGGCGATTTTAAGTGCTAACACCACATTTACTCGTTATGCAGACCTTTGGTTGCGTGATTATGTCCGCCAGCAAAAAAGAGAGCGCTCATGAAAATTTGTCATGTTAATCTCGCCTCTGGTTATCATGGTGGTGAGAATCAAACACTACTACTGATTCAACAGCAGATTAAGTTAGGTTACCAACTTACCGTTGTTGCTAACCCCAAAAGTCTTTTTTACTCACGAGTAAAAGAACTACCTTGTCGATTAATTGCTTGTAAACACTTTTTAACTCAGCACGGAAAAGCTATTACACAAGATTCAGATTTAATTCATGTACACGAAGGACGAGCGATTTATTGGGCTTGGTTACAATATCAGTTGTATAAAATACCCTATATCATCACTCGTCGAATTGATAATCCTCTCAGTGAACGATGGTTTGCAGCTCAAGCTTACTGCTCGGCTAGCGCATTAGTCGGGTTAAGTCAGGAAATTTGTCGACAAATTTTATTACGCTACCCGCTGAAAAAGGTGGTCACCATCCCAAGCTCACCAGTTCGTTATCCCATTAATCAGCAACAAGTCTCTCGGATTCGTGAACAATTTTCTCATCCATTCTTAGTTATTCATGCGGCGAATATGCTTCATCACAAAGGTTTTGATGTTACGCTTGCAGCCGCTCGCCTATTAATGGACTCAGAATCGGACATTCATTTCGCTTTGTTGGGAGATGGAAAAGAGCGTCCAGCATTAGAACAGCAAGCCAAAGGTTTAACAAATGTTCATTTCATGGGTAAGCAGAACAATATGGGTGATTGGTTTGCTGCTGCTGATATGCTTATCCATCCCTCTTACAGTGAAGGGTTAGGCTCTGTGATTTTAGAGGCAATGGGTAGTGGGTTACCTGTCGTGGGTAGTCGAGCCGGAGGGATCCCAGACATTATTGAAGACCGTGTTTCTGGCTTATTAATTACCCCCGGAGATGCCCAAGAATTAGCGCAGGCTATTTTGCAAGTTCGTCATGATCCAAATCTTGTTGACATATTAACCATCGGACGAGAGAAAAAGTTACGCGATTTTCAGATTGAACAAACTGCACAGCGTTATCACACGCTCTACTCAGAAATAATGAAAAGCAATGCTTGCTGTTCATAAAAACTGAAAGTTAACGAAAATAAAGCGGACACCATAAAGGTAAGATATACATGAGAATTTTAATTTTTAGCTCTTACAAAGATGCATGGAATAGCGTTCGTCCAGAAGCTGAAATGTTCATTGAAATGGTTAAATTAGGCCATCAACTTACGATAATGACTCAAGGCAATGCACCGTATGTAGCCCGTTTTCGTGACAGCGGTATCAAGGTGATTGATGCTTATCCCAGTAAAAAAATCTGCTGGAAGACCATCAAAAGGCTGCGTACAGAGTTACACGCTCATCACTATGATATTGTCTATGCCATGAATTCAAAAACCATTCCCAATGCTGCCTTTGCTTGTATCGGCTTTAAACAGACCAAATTGGTGACGTATCGAGGAACGGTCGGTGGATTATATCGTCATGACCCCAGTGCCTATTTAACCCATTTACACCCCAGAGTTGATGGTATCAGCTGTGTGGCACAAGCCGTTACTGATGACGTAAAAAAACGAGTGTGGAAGCATCAAGACTGCGTGGTCACAATTTACAAAGGGCATGATATTGCTTGGTATCAAGCTCAGCCTGCTTCATTGAAAGAATTAGGATTACCTAACGATGCATTTTGCATCATTTGTATTGCCAATGCTCGGCCGAGTAAGGGTGTCCATATCTTGCTTGAAAGTGCAAAACAACTGGCTGATTTAGTGAATCTGCATATACTGCTTGTAGGACGTGATATGCAAACTGAACAACATTTAGCCTTAGCTGAGCAAAGTGGGATGTCTGAACGTATTCATTTTCTCGGCTACCGAAGCGATGTTCCCGAGCTGTTAGCTTCTAGCTCTGTACAAATTCAACCTTCGATTAGTGGTGAAGGGCTACCTAAAACTATTATTGAAGCTATGGCGATGGGTATTCCTTCCATTGTAACCACAACGGGCGGCGGTAAAGAATTATTGGTTGATGGTGAAAGTGGTTTTATTGTTCCAGTACAAAAACCAACCGCCATTGCAGATAAAGTTCGCGTTCTCTATCAAGCACCACAACAACGTCTACAAATGGGGATGCGCGCACAACAACGCATGATTAATGATTTCTCTTGCCAAGCCAGCGCTAAACAACATCTGGCTTTTTTTCATTCATTATTAGGCAGATAACTCCGCTTTCACAGATGAGAACACGACCGTGAGCCAAAAACGTATTTCTCGGGTTATTTATCCCGGCACTTTCGATCCTATCACCAATGGACACCTTGATATTGTTGAGCGTGCAGCCAGCATGTTCGATGAGGTGATCATTGCTGTCGCGGCAAGTCCAAGTAAAAATACCATGTTCACCCTTGATGAAAGAGTAACCTTTACTCAAGCAGTGACTCAGCACTTACCGAACGTAACCAGCAAAGGCTTTAGCGGCTTGATGGTCGATTTTGCTCGCGCAGAGCAAGCTAACGTTTTGATCCGCGGTCTACGAACCACAGTAGATTTTGAATACGAATTTGGCCTGACCAATATGTATCGTCGTTTAATGCCGGGATTAGAGAGCGTCTTTTTAACGCCATCTGAACAATACGCTTTTATTTCATCGACTATCGTCCGTGAAGTTGCGATTCATGGCGGCAATGTGGATGGCTTTGTCCCTACCGTCGTCGCACAGGCACTAAGTGCCAAAAAAGTCATTTAGATTACTCTGTGGGTTAAGCCGAGATTAACCCACAGAGTTCTTTCGTCGATTATGGTGTCATCGGTAATACTTGAGAACGCAAAAAGTATTCTTGTAATCGGTGATATTCTAATCCCCATTGGCGATCAAAGGTTTGCTCATCACTGGCTTGCGGTTCAGTCAGTAATGACTCATCACCTTGCCAAGGATGGAAGATAAACGGTGGATGGTTACTCACAGCACCATAGGCATTAATACTCATACCACTATTGAAACCGATATTACTTACCTCCCCTATAGTAAGTAAGTTTTCTCCACCTAAAGAAACATAAGCTTGATCAGACAAACTAAAATGATACAAGGTTGGAAAAATATCTCGATGGGAACCGATACGCTCTGGCTGATAGTTAAATTCGGTGTGCGCCAAAATCGATGGTGGCACATAAAGATAAAAGGGAACCGCGTGAGTTAACCCTGCTTCCCCAGGCCGAGCAATATCCGTATAGCGTACGCGATGATCGCCAGTAACCGCCAAGATCACCTGCTCACTTAATGGGGATTGTTTTATATGACTAATAAATTTACCGACTGCATCACTAGCATACTGAAACGTTTTTAATAACTCTTGAGCGTCTCGATTACCTTTATAGCCCAGCATCTCTTGCAAACGAGGAGTAAGGGCGGTTGGTTTAGGTTGATAATACGCTGGAACCCGATACGGTGAGTGATTGGTGACTGTCATCACGTAAATAAGAGTTGGCCGCTCAGCCTTATCTAATAACTGCTGAGTAAATTTAAACGTAAACTCATCGGGTACACCCCAAGTCCCTGCGTATTGGGCAGCAAGGGGGAAAGCACCAACAATGTCATTTTCATCATAGACGCGATCAAAACCTTGAGTGGGTAAATAGTTCGCTAAGTTGCGCCACATACCGTTACCACCATAGACAAAAACCACATCATAGCCAGCCCGCTGATATGGCAATACCGCCGAGCTTGGAAGGGGAATTTTTTGCCAATTAGAATGACTGATCGTCGCCAATGGGCTATGCACTAGCATCATTACGATACTGTCTATTGTAGCGGAAGTGCCCGCCAAAAAACGCTCGAACAGAAAATCGTGTCGATAATGCTCCCGAAAACGACCTAATAAATCGTTTGTGGTTGGATCATCTTCAATTAAAACGCTCAACCCCATACTTTCCATCATCGCGATAACCACATGAGGCGGATGATCAGCGAGATAATCATTGTGAGGGGTTTTATAATTCGCGTCAGGCTGCCCCAACAACTTTTGCATTTGCTGCTGCAATACTTGCTGAGATATCGGTTCTAAGTGAGCACGTGATGTATAATCACTGCGCGCCCAATCAAGCGCCATAAAGGCATTAGGGGTGATCATATTTAATGGCTGATAAGCCGAGACACTAGCATGATAACGTTTCAGAGGTAAACTGCCCGTCGAGCCCCTTGCCAGTAAAAACACACCGACCATCATGAAGACGACGGATAAGCTAGTAATACTCCAATGCCAGTGCTGTTGCGAGGACCATAAGTTAAGACGTGTCAGGTAACGGGCAAAGTAGTAACCAATCCCAGCCATAACTAACGCTAAACTCACCCCGTATATAACCGGATAATCAACCCATAAGTTAGTCAGTACCGCGACTGAGTCATCATCCATCAAGCCAAAAATAAATAAATCAATATGGCTACCATAGGTTAAGTAGTAGTAATAATTACCAACTCCACCAATGATATACAATAAAACAATTACTGCATGGTAGTAAGTCGATAAGCTTAACCAGCGTAAATAGGCTTGGGAAAATGCCGCGCATACAAGGCCAACTAACAGTAATGGGGCATAAGCAATAGCGGTGACTTTTGCATCAAATCGAGCGCCGACCATAAAAGCACGTTGAATATCATTCACTATATCATTAACAGGCAAACCAGGCTCAATATGCAAATAAAGAGCGTAGCGAGAAGCAAACAACAGTAAAAATGAAAAAACAAAGTAGCCAATGAATAACTGGCATATATGTCGAAAATGGCGCTGATAATACATATTAAGAAGGTGCTTAAGAAAACAGGAGGCTAATGTTACGCCAAGTGATTTTCATGTCCATCATTAGATAATAAAAATATTAGTCAATCTTGGCAGTGGTTACAGAACATGCTGTTACGCTGAGCAATTTTCTGTTCAAGAATCGGTTCCGCGCAAATAGGACAAGGTTTACCGCCTTTGCCATACACTTGCAGCTCTTGGGCAAAATAGCCTGGCTTGCCATCGGCTTGCGAGAAATCTTTCAACGTAGTGCCACCTTGCGCAATGGCCGTCGCCAGTACGGCTTTTATCTCACTGACCAAACATTGCCACTCGGTGTCCGATAAACTTTGCGCCGGTCTTAAAGGGTGAATTTTGGCTTTAAACAGCGATTCATTAGCGTAGATATTGCCCACCCCAACCACGTTTTTATTATCCATAATAAACGCTTTTATCGCTAGGCGTTTATTGTTCGCACGTTTAGCAATCGTCTCGGCATTAAACGCATCGGTCAGTGGCTCTGGCCCCATATGACTGAGTACCGAGTGATGTTCTCCTGGCGCGACATACAACCAAGCACCAAAACGGCGCGGATCGTGATAACGCAGTAACGTGCCATTCACAAGTACCAGATCAACATGATCGTGCTTCCCTGGTGGAAAATTCGCATCTAACACCCTCAAGGCTCCCGACATACCGAGATGAACAATCGCATTGCCCGCTTCGGTTTCGATGAATAGATATTTGGCGCGTCGTGAAATGGCCGTTATCTGCTGGCCTTCCAGCCGAGTTAATTCATGGGGGATCGGCCAGCGTAGTTTTTCACAGCGCCAAGTGATCGTGGCGATGGTTTGACCAATTAAATGCGGCGAAATACCTAAGCGACTGACTTCGACTTCGGGTAACTCAGGCATCATAGCTCCAAGATGGTTGACGAATTAAGATCTTAACGACTGGATGAAGGGAAAAGATAATCGGCTTCCACTGAGATAGCAATCCACTTATCTTGCCAGTTTTTAAATAACCAAAACTGCGGTGATTGATAATAAGTGATCCGCTGTGGCTCTTCCTGATCGCGATACCAGACTTCAATGGTTTGCGGCCCGATCAAACTTGGCTGTAATGAACGTACGGTTTGTTCATCAACCTCGGTACCGACTAAAGCTTGCCAGCGCTGGGCTAATTGCAGCGCAGAAACCTCACCAGTCGGAGTCAACTGCCATTGATCTTGCTCTAACGTCAGCTCAAACGATCGTGTATACACCGCCTGTAATGGTGCATTGGGATTAAGTAAACTAGGGTAAGCATGCGCTGCGCTCTTATCTGAGGTCAGATAAGATTTGAGTAATGGCGGTAAGTTCAACACCCCAATAAACAGCAATACTAAGATGATCAGAATATTGTTCCATCGCCGACGACGATGAGGAGCAATGCGCATGCAGCAGTCCTTAGCTAATAGATAAGATTCGCTAAGAATAGCAAAGTAGCTAGCTAGGTTCTAGGTTCTAGGTTCTAGGTTCTAGGTTCTAGGTTCTAGGTTCTAGGGCCGATTTTTCCACATAAAGAAAAACCCAACCAAATTGGCTGGGTTTTCGCTACTTGTACAACAGAGTGCGCAATCAATTACTTGATTTTGCCTTCTTTGTAAACAACGTGCTGGCGAACTACTGGATCAAACTTTTTGATCTCAAATTTGCCTGGCATGTTGCGTTTGTTCTTGTCAGTTGTGTAGAAGTGACCAGTACCTGCAGAAGATATTAGTCGAATTTTCTCACGAATGCCTTTAGCCATTGCTCAATTCCTCTTAAACGTTTTCGCCACGTGCACGGATATCAACAAGAACAGCATCGATGCCTTTCTTATCAATGATACGCATGCCTTTAGCAGTTAGACGTAGTTTAACAAAACGTTTTTCGCTCTCTACCCAGAAACGATGAGTTTGTAGGTTCGGCAGAAAACGACGCTTAGTAGCATTTCGTGCGTGTGAACGGTTGTTACCCGTTATTGGACGCTTACCAGTTACTTGGCATACTCGGGACATGAATGTCTTCTCCAAATCGTTTCAGCTCGATATCAACCTTGGTGGCCGAACCTCGTTCTCGATGTATTAAGAAGTTTGAGGTTAAAAACCGTTATGGAAAATCCATACAAGGCTATCAAAGGTCGCGTATTATACTAACTTGACATGCATTGCTCAAGACCCGAACAGATCCTTTTTACGGATTTGGTGATCTTTTTTAAGCAGAGCTGAGTTTAGGTTGATAATTTAGTGCGCGAATCATACCAGAATAATCTTAAGTCACAACATAAAATATCCGTCAAATCCATCCTCGTTCCGCAAAAGAAACCACTTCACCATCACCAATCACAAAGTGGTCAAGGACACGAATGTCGACTAACTGCAAAGCATCGACTAAACGCTGAGTAATTCGGCGATCAGCCTGACTGGGTTCTGCAATGCCAGAAGGATGATTATGGGCTAAAATTAATGCCGCCGCATTGAGTTGTAACGCTCGCTTGACGACTTCCCGAGGATAGACACTGGCCGCATCGATCGTCCCTTCAAACAAGACTTCACCTTGAATAACACGATGTTGATTATCGAGAAAGAGGATATAAAAGGCTTCACGCTGGCGATCACGCAGCACACTGGTTAAATATAACTTGGTTTGTTGAGGGCTGGTTAACGCGTCACCACGCTTTAAGGTTTCAGCCAAGTAACGCTGAGTCATTTCTAATACGGCTTGTAATTGGACAAATTTAGCTTCGCCTAGCCCCTTATGCGTGCAAAATTGATCTTTACTGGCAGAGAACAAAGCACGTAATGAACCCGCTTGACGTAATAAACAATCCGCCAGTTCTAAAACATTCATGCCTGGTGTGCCGGTGCGTAAAAAAATCGCTAGCAGTTCAGCATCGGATAACGCTTGTGGCCCTCTGGCAAGTAGCTTTTCTCGTGGCATTGATTCTACAGGAAGATCTTTGAGACCCATGACTGTGCTCCAAGTCTACTAAATAGAGGGTAACGACGCGGACCCCTTGCCAACAAAGTAACCCCTTTTTTTCAAACTGGGTTAATGTCAGCACACGGGGCTCTCTTTTATAAGCGAAGAATGACTCAGGCCCAAATGGGCCTGAGTGAAGATGGGAATAAGATCAATCTCACTTGTAACTCGTTTGTTGATTAAAGCTTAAAGTGACTGACGAGATTCCCCATTTGTTGTCCAGAAGCCGCCAAGCGTGAGCTGATCGATTCTGAGTGCTGTAAATTATCACTCAACTGGTTAACGATGTGCTGAATCGCGACCAAGTTCTGATTAATGTCTTCGGCTACCGCACTTTGCTGCTCTGCCGCCGATGCGGTTTGGATCCCCATATCTTGAATTAAACCGACGGCTTGTGAAATCCCAGCCAAACTTTGTTTGATATGCATCGATTCTTCAGCGGTTTTTTCGCCCCGCTTTTGGCTAGTATTCATGCTTTCAACCGCTTTGCTTACCCCTTGGTGAAGAGACTGAAGCATCTCACTGATCTCTTGCGTACTATTTTGTGTCCGACTCGCCAAAGAACGGACCTCATCAGCGACAACAGCAAAACCTCGTCCTTGTTCTCCAGCTCGCGCCGCTTCGATAGCCGCATTCAATGCTAGTAGGTTTGTCTGCCCCGCGATTTCACCAATCACATTTAACACTTGAGTGATTTTATCGGTACGCTGACTCAGATCTTGAATCGCGTCTGAGGTGAGGTTAACCTCACGCACCAATTCGCTGATCCCTTCAATTGCACTATTCACTTCATGCTGGGCATCTCGGATTTGACCATTAGCAGATTCAATCGCTTGTGAAGTCGCATTGGTATTATTCGCCACTTCCCGTGCCGTAGCGCTCATTTCGGTTACCGCTGTCACGACTTTATCCGTTTCAAGACAGTGGCTGTTCATTTTCTGATTAGATTGCGTGGTTTGTATATCTAACTCTCCGGCAGCCAATTGCACTTCTTGCGCCGACTCTCGCAACTGTTTGATCATCGGATGAAGTTTATCCATAAAGGCATTAAACGCTTTAGCAACCTCACCGATTTCATCTTGGCTTTCTACCTTCAGTCGAGCGGTTAAATCCCCTTCACCTGCGGCCACATCTTGCAGTGAAGCAACCACGTGCTGTAATGGCGCAACTCCTTTAGCCACCAACACACTGACCACCATACTGGTGATCAATAGCCCAACCAACGATAAACCAATCGTTGACCACATTTGCTCTTTCGCTTGGTCTTGACGTAATACTTGAAATTGGGCGACTTGCGCATCGATATCATCAATATAAATTCCGGTTCCCAATACCCAATCCCATTTAGGTAAATATTCGGCATAACCCAATTTAGGTGCTTGCGCGTTAATCGTCGGTTTATGCCAAGAAAAGTACAAAAAGCCATCACCGGATTTCGCCGCGCGGATAAGTCCAGCAATCACTGGCACGCCATTTTCATCTTGCAAGCCATAGAGATTCTTTCCTTCCAGAGAAGGATTGATGGCATGCAAGGTATTCACACCTTGTGAATCATAGGCAAAAAAGTAACCGTCACTTTCAAAACGCATCGCTTTGAGTAAGGTTTTGGCTGCGGCTTGATTCTCACCATTACGATCACTCTCATATAATGATTGAACCGCGGTCACGCCCATCATTAAATACGCTTGTAGCTCAGCTTTACGAGTCTCGACCAATTGCTCGCGATATTGGGTTAATTCTTCTTCGAGTGCACGCGCATTACTCCAATAATTCACCATGGTCATTAACCCGGTGATCAGCACCAATGGAATCAGCGTCAGTAATAGCAATTTGGTTCTGCTCTTTAACGAGATCATTCTGTCATCCTAATTAACTTTTTGTTGTTTTTATGATGCATAAAAAATCGCAATATATCTGTGAGTCCCCGTGAAATTTGACGATATTTAGGCCAACCAGTTGGTTTTTTGCTCTGCGTAAAGTGAGAAAATCCTCATAACTATTGATAAGCCATATAATGCAGAGAGAAAATGCAGCTAACACAGCAGCCACATATTTCGGGAGTTGTGCTAACATAACTCGCAGAATTTTCGAGGAATCCAGATGCAAACATTAGCAGGAAAACATATTCTGCTTGGCATTAGTGGCGGCATTGCGGCCTATAAATGTGCAGAATTAACGCGCCGATTGCGTGAACGAGGCGCGGAAGTTCGCGTGGTGATGACCCATGCGGCAAAAGAATTTATTACCCCTTTAACCATGCAAGCTGTCTCGGGGCATCCTGTTGCCGATAGCTTACTTGACCCTGCAGCCGAAGCCTCAATGGGGCATATCGAGTTAGCTAAATGGGCAGATTTGGTATTGTTAGCACCGGCAACGGCGGATCTTATCGCTCGCTTAGCCGCGGGAATGGGCAATGATTTATTAACCACCGTCGTACTCGCAACGGATGCTCCTGTGGTGATTTCACCCGCGATGAATCAGCAGATGTACCGTAATCAAGCAACACAAGATAATATCGCGACCCTTGTACGACGCGGCGTTTCGGTATGGGGGCCTGCCGCCGGAGAACAAGCCTGTGGCGATGTCGGGCCGGGACGTATGCTTGAACCACTTGAATTGGTTGAGCGCTGCGACGCTTTTTTTGCGCCTAAACCTTTGCTTGGGAAAAAACTGTTGCTTACAGCAGGACCGACTCGCGAAGCGTTAGATCCCGTTCGCTATATTACTAATCACAGTTCAGGCAAAATGGGCTTTGCCATTGCCGACGCTGCGGCTACTCTAGGCGCTGAAGTGACGTTAATCAGTGGGCCGGTCACCTTAACAACGCCCGCCAAAGTGAAACGGATTAATGTCCAGAGTGCACTAGAGATGCACACAGCGGTGATGGCCCATGCTCAACAGCATGATATCTTTATTGGATGCGCTGCGGTCTCGGATTATCGACCTGATGTCGTCGCTGAACAAAAAATCAAAAAAACCGAACAGAGCGATACGTTGTGTATCACCATGGTCAAGAACCCGGATATCGTTGCTTCGGTAGCGGCATTAATCGAACGCCGTCCTTTCACGGTAGGATTTGCCGCAGAAACACAGGATGTGGAAAAATACGCTCTCGGAAAACTGACCAAGAAAAAGCTGGATATGATTTGCGCCAATGATGTTTCTATCACTGGCCAAGGTTTTGATAGCAATGATAATGCACTGACGGTGTATTGGTCCAATGGTCAACACGCTTTGCCGCTGAGCAGCAAACGTGAGTTAGCCCAAACGTTAATGTTGTTCATTCATCGCCATCTGTAGTCGATACGTCTTAGTACTCGGTTTGCCAGCAAGTGCATCATCGCATACCCATTCGTTAGCGAGGAATCCACTCAGTTAACTCGGCAAATCTTGCTGCTTATTGCGTCGCTATCAATGGTCATCAAAGGAAGTCGGGTTATGGCTGGTAACAAAAAAATCAATCGCCGTGAAGAAATACTCCAAGCACTGGCACAAATGCTGGAATCCCACGAAGGAGCATCTCGCATCACGACGGCTAAACTCGCCAAACAAGTCGGTGTATCAGAAGCGGCTTTATATCGTCATTTTCCTAGTAAAGCGCGAATGTTTGAGGGCTTGATTGAATTTATTGAAGAATCACTCATGTCACGTATCAATCGTATTTTGGATGAAGAAAAAGATACGTTAAATCGCATTCGTCTCGTTGTGCAGCTGATTTTGGCTTTTTCTGAACGTAACCCAGGCCTGACGCGCATTTTATCGGGCCATGCGTTGATGTTTGAAAATGAACGGCTGCGGGAGCGAATTAATCAGTTGTATGAACGAATCGAAACGTCTTTGCGGCAGATTTTACGTGAGCGAAAACTGCGTGAAGGTAAATCGTTTCCGGTCGATGAGAGTATTTTAGCGGCGCAATTGCTCGGCCAAGTCGAAGGCAGTTTAAACCGTTTTGTTCGTTCTGATTTTAAATACCTGCCCACCGCTAATTTCGATGCGTATTGGGCATTACTGAGTGCACAGATTAAGTAGTAATCACCATGACAAATCCCAAAAAATACGGCAAACCAGAATTTTCAGTGGCATTACTGCACCCTAAATATTGGGGTGTATGGCTGGGCTTTGGTTTTCTCGCACTGATGGTTAATCTCCTTCCTTATTCATGGCTATTAAATATTGGTCGTGGCCTAGGTCGGTTTGCTATGCGCTTTGGCAAAAAACGGGTAAAGATTGCCGAGCGTAATCTTGAGCTGGCTTTTCCAGAGATGACCGCCACCGAGCGCCAGCAGTTTGTCGTTGAGAACTTTAAAAATACCGGCGCAGCACTGATTGAAACGGGTATCACTTGGTTTTGGCCAACGTGGCGTTTTAAAACCTTATTGGTCGAGAAAGATCTCTCCGCGCTGCGAACACATCACCAAAACAGCCGCGGTGTATTATTATGCTGCGTGCATGCGTTAAATTTAGAAATAACCGCACGAGGCTTCGCGGTATTAGGTTTACCCGGTTATGGCGCATATCGACCACATAACAATCCAGCCTATGATTTTATTCAATACCGAGGTAGAACACGTAATGGCAACCAGTTAATTGATCGTAAAGATCTTAAAGCCATGATCCGTGTTTTACGTCAAGGTGGTCGTCTCTTCTATCTACCCGATCATGATTATGGTCGTAAAAAGTCGGTATTTGTGCCGTTCTTTGCGGTGCAAGATGCCTGTACCACGACAGGTACCAGCATTTTAGCTTACACCAGCCACAGTGCGATTGTCATGGGGTCTGGTTTTCGTAACATGCAAGGTCGTTATGAACTGATGGCCGATCTGTCTGTTGAAGTAGACTATCCACAAAAGGATGAAACGGCCGCAGCCGCTTATACGAATAAGTACGTGGAGCAAGTGATCTTACGTGCTCCAGAACAATGGATGTGGTTACATAAACGCTTTAAAACTTTACCGGATCCTGAACTAAGGGACAGTCGCTACGCCTGAACGATTTACTAGCGCTATTCATTTTCCGGCACGACTTACTGCGACCAAAAGCGCTTTATCAGCGTATGATCTGAATCATAGGTATTAAAAAGGGAAGTCCGTTACACTGGCTTCCCTTTTTCATTTCTTGCTCTTGCCATGATGTATAACGACCAATTTGTGATGTTACTGGCGGTGTTTGAACGCGCAGCCTTACTGCTGATGGGGCTGTTTTGGTTAACACGCTTGCACCTGATTCAAACCATAGTACAAAAGACCGAACGCCGCCCTGCTGAAACCACCTTGCTGGCAGCGCTGTTTATCGGTTTTGCCCTATTTAGCACTTATACTGGAGTCAATGTGGGTGGCTCTTTGGTCAACGTACGGATCATTGCCATTGTCGCGGGTGGTATTTTGTTTGGCCCTTGGGTTGGGGTCAGTGCAGGAGTCGTTTCTGGGCTGCACCGCTACTTAATTGATATTGATGGCCCCACTTCGCAAGCCTGCTTGATTGCCAGTATCGTCGCGGGTTTGTTATCGGCGTTGATCCATTATCGAGCCGACAAAACCCACTATGCCCGCTACGGTATTTTGGTCGGTATGGTGTGCGAAGCGCTGACCATGGGACTCATTTTACTGCTTGCTGAGGATAATCAGCTAGCCTACAGCATTGTCAGCCACATCAGTTTTCCGATGATTACCGGCACCCTATGCATCGGCTTAATTATTCAGTTGGTACAACACCTTGATGATGAAAAAGAGCGCCTAGCTGCCCAGCAAGCCAAACAAGCGTTGCATATTGCCACGCAAACTTTGCCTTATTTTCGCCAAGGTGGCCGAGCGGCTTTAACGAAAGGCTGCCAAGTGATTTTGCAAAACACACAAGCCGATGCGGTAGCGATCACCGATACGCAAGATGTGCTGGCTTATGTGGGGATAGGTGAAGAAGAGTACTTTGATGCTCATCATCAAATCAGTGAACTGACCCAACAAGCGGTCAAACTCGGCCAACAAATCATTAGTAATAACTTAAATCTGCATAACTTTCGCTCCTTGTTGATCATCCCTTTGTGGGAGAATCAACAAGTCGCTGGCACCTTAAAGATTTTTTATCGCCAACCGAACCGTATTCGCCGTCCACTTAAAGAGATGGCGATTGGTTTATCACAGTTGATCTCCACGCAATTAGAAGTCTCGCGGGTGGAACAATTGAAAGAAATGGCCAGCCAAGCCGAATTTTCTGCTCTACAAAGCAAGATCAATCCCCATTTTCTGTTTAATGCGTTAAATGCGATATCCAGCTTGATTCGTCTGCGCCCCGATGAGGCGCGCAGCTTAATTGGTAATTTGGCCGACTTCTTACGCTATAATCTCCAGCGCACGCAAATTCTGATTCCGCTGGATGATGCGTTAAAACAAGTGCGCGACTATGTGGCGATTGAACAAGCTCGCTTTGGGCGTAAGCTGCAGGTGCATTTTGATGTTGAGCCGGTGGCGATTTCGATTGCACCACTGTTGATCCAACCTTTGGTGGAAAACGCCATTCAACATGGCTTTCAGCCCTCTGCTCATACTTGTCAAGTCACGATCAAAGTACGCAAAACCGCGCAAGGTGCGCAAATTACTATCACAGATACAGGGGTTGGCATTGCCCCAGAGTTGATTGATAAGCTCTATCAAGGTGACATAGACAGTCAGCACATTGGCTTGATGAACGTTCATCAGCGATTGCATTTATTGTACGGTCAAGGGCTGCACATTGAACGGTTAAACCCTGGAACACAAATTCGCTTTGATATTCTCACTAAGGGGAAAGCATGTTACGCGCAATAGTGGTTGAGGATGAATATTTGGCTCAAGAGGAGCTACGTTATTTAATTGAAAAACATAGTGATATCGATATTATCGCCAGTTTTGACGATGGTTTATCAGCCCTGAAATATCTACAAAACCATCCGGTAGGGGTGCTGTTTTTAGATATTAATATGCCCGCGATGGATGGCATGTTATTAGCTCGTAGTCTGCCAGCGGCCATTCGCCCCCCTTATATTATTTTCACCACCGCTTACAAAGAGCACGCCGCAGAAGCCTTTGAGCTCGACGCGTTTGATTATTTGTTAAAACCGCTCAATGAGCAGCGGGTGCAAAACGTACTCGATAAATTACAACAGGCACAGTCGATCAATCAGCCGCCGCCAAGCAGTGCGCCGCTGCATCTTATGCGTGAGAACCGGATTCGGATTACCGAGCCTGAACAGGTCATTTACGCCATGGCGAAAGAGAAAATTACTCTGGTGTACTGTGAAGATGGTGAGTTTTATGTGCCGTATCCGATCAGTGAGCTTTGTGACCAGTTGCCGGCGCAGCACTTTTTTCGCTGCCATCGCTCTTATTGTGTCAATCTCACTCGCGTGCAGGAGATCATCCCTTGGGTTAACAGTACTTACCTTCTGCACTTACAAGGGACGCAAACCGAGATCCCGGTCAGCCGGAGTAACTTAAAAGCCTTCCGCGAGCGAATGCAATTGTAATTCATGCCAAATAATTGCATTTGATGCGCGAGTAATGCAGCTCATTTTATCTTGTTTTAACCCTATTGCAGCTAGGGGATTTAGGCTCGTATCTTAACGGTAGTTCTTACCCATTTTGTTATGGAGTACCGTTTATGTTAGGCATGATATCCCCACGATTACGGACCTTAATTGGTACCATTATTGCGCAATTTGCCCTTGGCTCTGTGTATACCTGGAGCTTATTTAATGCCCCGCTGGCGGAAAAATTATCCGCTCCCGTCAACCAGATTGCCTTCTCTTTTGGGCTATTAACCTTGGCGCTTGCCTTGGCCTCTTCCGTGTCCGGATTACTGCAAAAGCGTTTTGGCGTACGCCGGGTGACGATTGCAGCAGGGATAGTCTTAAGTTTAGGTTTACTTTGGGCAGGGCAAGTGACCCAAGTGTGGTTGCTGTATGTCAGTGCGGGGTTAATCCTTGGCTTTGCCGATGGCACTGGTTACTTAATGACCTTATCCAACTGCGTGCGGTTTTTTCCGGAACGTAAAGGCCTCGCTTCGGCTTGTGCGATTGGCGCTTATGGCCTCGGCAGCTTAGGGTTTAAGTACATCAATTTATATTTCCTTGAACACAGTGGCGTGAGCATGACCTTCACCATGTGGGCTCTGATCGCGGGCAGTTTGGTGGTATTGGGTGGATTACTGATGTATGACGCGCCATTGCAAGCGCCAAGCTCATCAAGCAGCAGTAGCAGTAGCAGTAGCAGCCAAGATTACTCGCTACAGCAAAGTACCAAAACACCTCAGTTTTGGTTATTGGCAACAGTGTTTTTTACCATTTGTATGAGCGGATTATACGTGATTGGCGTTGCCAAAGATGTTGGCGAGCTGCAAGTACATCTCTCCACCGCGGCGGCCGCTTCTTCAGTGGCGATCCTCGCGATGGCGAACCTTGCCGGACGGTTAGTATTAGGCATTTTGTCTGATAAAATGGAGCGCCGCAAAGTGGTTGGAATGGCGTTACTGATCTGTACCTTAGGCGTGAGCACCTTACTGTTTGTCCCTCTCAACGAAATGCGCTTTTTTATGGCGATTTCTTGTGTTGCCTTTAGCTTTGGCGGCGCGATTACCGTATTTCCAACCTTGGTCAGCGATTATTTTGGGCTAAATTCTCTGACTCAAAACTATGGGGTGATTTACTTAGGCTTTGGGTTGGGGAGCTTTTTCGGTTCGATAGTCGCATCGTTATTTGGCGGCTTCCAAGCGGCGTTCAGTGTCATGCTCATACTGCTTGGCGTGTCATTGTGCATCGCCCTTTGGCTACGTGCGCCAAAAGAGAAAGCATCCGCCGCGCTGACTTGGCAGCCATCGCTTCATTCAAGCAGTCGTTAATCACGCCGCACTTAGACTGATTAGCGTTGCCGCCAACACCACGGCATCTTTCAATAAGCAAAGATCAACAGCAATAAGCAACGGCTCGGTTATCAACCCTGAGCCGTTGTTTTCTCTAACAGGCTTTATCTAACAGACTTCCTGTTACGGAGTCGTTAAGCGACAACACCATATTGAGCTCGGTAAGCCTCTACTGCGGCTAACTGCACCGGATCGCCGCCTTGCTCTTTTAGATAAGTCACCAGATCGCCCAAGCTAACGATAGAAATAATCTGGCAATCAAAATCGCGCTCAACTTCTTGAATCGCCGATAATTCGCCTTGGCCTTTTTCTTGGCGGTCAATCGCCACCAAGACACCGGCCAGCTGTGCGCCATTGGCTTGAATGATTTCCATTGACTCGCGAATCGCGGTGCCTGCGGTGATCACATCGTCCACCAGCATAATGCGCCCTTTTAATGCGCTACCCACTAAGTTACCGCCCTCACCGTGATCTTTGGCTTCTTTACGGTTAAAGCAATACGGCGTATCAATATCATGGTGATCCGCTAGAGCCACCGCGGTGGTGGTCGCAATTGGAATGCCTTTATAAGCGGGGCCAAATAGCACATCAAATGTAATCCCAGCATCCACCAAGGCGGCGGCATAAAAACGGCCTAAACGGGCCAGATCTCGACCGGTATTAAACAGCCCAGCGTTAAAAAAGTAAGGGCTTTTACGACCGGACTTCAAAGTAAACTCACCAAATTTCAATACTTCCTTTTCTAAAGCAAACTCAATAAATTCACGCTGGTAGGCTTTCATTTGTTTTCTCTCTACGTTAACTAAAACTAACCATCTTCTCAGTCATTAGCTTGAGAGCAAGGCAGCGAAGATTTGAGACCCAGGGAGCTTACTTTTGTAAGTGACTTGGGCGAAAATTGCCGCTAACACAGCTATCAAGTTAATGACGACGAAGATAGAGATAAAAAAATAGCCCCCTCAACGGGAGCTACTAACTCAATCATTCCGCTAACACGGCTTTCTGGGCGGCGACAATATCAACAATGCCTTTTTGCGCCGAGACAAGTAACGCCAGCAACTGCTCATGGCTGAACGGTTCGCCTTCTGCGGTGCCTTGGATCTCGATCATCTTGCCTTCTTCGGTCATCACCACATTCATATCGGTATCGGCGGCAGAATCTTCCACATACTCTAAATCACACAGGATGTTTTCACCTAAGATACCCACTGATACCGCGGCAACATGGCTTTTCATCGGATTCGCTTTCAGTTTGCCTTTGGCGACTAAATGCGCGAAAGCATCAGCCATGGCCACACTGGCACCACTGATCGCTGCCGTGCGTGTCCCGCCATCCGCTTGAATCACATCACAATCGACGGTGATCATGATTTCGCCCATGGCTTTTAAATCAACTACTGCACGTAAACTACGCGCAATTAGGCGCTGAATTTCCATCGTACGGCCACCTTGCTTACCATTGGCCGCTTCGCGACGGGTGCGCGAATGGGTAGCTCGTGGCAACATACCATATTCAGCCGTTACCCAGCCTTTACCTTGACCTTTCAGCCAACGCGGTACGGTTTCTTCCACGGTTGCGTTACACAACACTTTGGTATTACCAAATTCAACGAGTACCGAACCTTCAGCGTAAGCCGTATAGTTACGAGTGATTTTAATTGGGCGAACTTGATCTGCAGCGCGGTCATTTGGACGCATGGATGAATGCCTTTTGTGAAGGGAACAACAAGATTGGGGCGAGATTATACTGGAAGTGGCGGTAAAATCCTAGGTGCTAGGCCCATCCCCTTCCTACTTGACGCCGCAGCAGTGCTGGTTACATTCGTTCGTGCTGATCTAACCTAGGATCTCGTCAGTCTTTGCCGTATTATTGAATTATTGCGCTAAAAGCAGATCGACTAACAAAGGATACCGTAATGATTTACAGCATGACCGCTTACGCACGTAAAGAAGTCAAAGGCGACTGGGGCACGGCAGTATGGGAAATTCGCTCCGTTAACCAACGTTATTTAGAAACCTACTTTCGCCTTCCTGAGCAGTTTCGTGGTTTAGAGCCAGTGCTGCGTGAGCGTTTTCGTCAACGTCTTGCCCGCGGTAAAGTCGAATGCCATTTGCGCTATGAAGCCAATCCAGCGGCCAAAAGTGAGCTGAATATTAATGAAGCACTGGCGAATCAAGTGATCAAAGCCGCTAATCAAATCATGCATATGACCGGTGAACTCAGCCGCATCAATCCCTTCCAAATTATGCAATGGCCTGGTGTGATGGAAACTCCTGAGCAAGATATGGACAGCATTAATAAAGCGTTATTGGCCGGTTTTGATGACGCGATTGTGGAATTTATTGATGCTCGTGGTCGTGAAGGCGACAACATGAAAGCGTTAATCGAACAACGTTTGACAGCGATTAGCGAAGAAGTGGTCAAGGTTCGCGCGCGGATGCCAGAAATTCTGCAATGGCAACGTGAACGCCTATTGAACAAGTTTGAAGAAGCAAAAATTGAACTTGATGCCACCCGTGTCGAGCAGGAACTGATTTTACTGGCGCAAAAGTCTGACGTGGCAGAAGAGCTTGACCGTTTAGATTCTCACATCAAAGAAGCGCGCAATGTCCTGAAAAAAGGCGGCGCTTGTGGCCGTAAGCTTGATTTCATGATGCAAGAGTTTAACCGCGAGTCCAACACACTGGCTTCAAAATCGATCTCGACCGATATCACGGCTTCAGGGGTAGAGCTGAAAGTGCTGATTGAACAAATGCGTGAGCAGATCCAAAACATCGAATAAGGTTTTTTGAGTCTCTCTAAGCTGACTTAATCTTACCAAGCCCCTGTAAATAGGGGCTTTTTTGTTTTCATCGGCTTTCAAAACCTTTCAGGTGTTTTTAACCAAGTAGTGGGCAACGTTTAATCCCCCTCATTCTGATCAAACAGCGCACTAACCACAAGCTTTTTGGCCGGCATGCATGCGAGCCTTCTTATCTAGCGGACAATCTGCGCACATTTGGGTGCAAGGCAGTTTGTGGCGCAGACAACACACGATACGCGCGCTTTGCTGCTCCTTAAGTCTTAATTTACGCCAAAAGGGGTTGATTGTCGGCTGATCATTTACCCTTAATGATAACTCTGGACGAGAGAATATCTCGTTTATCCGTTGATCACGCCAGCTATCAGGGAGTGACAGCTCCCCCAGATACCAATGCACAATATAAGCTTGATGACTAAAATGAAGCTTTGCAGCCACAGGGCTAAGGCAAGTTAAACGCTCGACGATCGGGATGAGCAGTCGTTCGAGTAGCTGCTCCCAACTGGCAAGCTGACTGACGGAAGCAAGATAATTCGTCTCTGGACTAAGCAATAAATAAAAAGTTTTTACTCGACCACTTTCGTGCGCTTCAAAGTACCAATTATCCCAACTGGATGCCGCAGCAATGGCACGCTGAAGCTCACTACCGGGCGGACAACAAAACAGCCACAATAATAAAGGTGGCAGTTGCAGACCAAAAAACCACTGACTCCACATTGAATGTAATGCCCTTGCATCGACTTCTCGCGTTGCCTCTCCAACAACGCTCCCTTTTACTCGATAGCTAAAAGCAAACTGTTCCAGCCATGGTCTGTAATGTGTCGCACTGAGCACCGAGTTTAAACAATGGGCATTTGGAGGTAACTGCTGCAAATTATCGATGGCTTTGAAATGCTGAGCATAAAATGCCGCTTTTTGGCTGAGCAAATGGTTGAGCTGGTTAGCTAGGGTGATTATTCCCATGATGGTAGTCCCCCATTGGCTTCATTATGTTCATCACTTCGGTGATAACTTTTCGCCATTCGCACCCGAGGGATAATCATTGGGCACAGCGCTTCAGGGTCGGTAATGATGCTGGCATTAATGCCAAATACTTGTTCAAGCAAAGCTTCAGTGAGCAAGGTTTGAGGAGAACCATGTGCAATTAGCTTTCCATCACGCATTAATAGTAAATGTTCGCCGTAACGCAAAGCCTGATTAATATCGTGTAATACCAGCACCAAGGTTCGCCCCTGCGCCACCAGCGCTTGACAAAAGTCGAGTACCGCCAGTTGGGCACGAATATCGAGAAATGAGGTTGGCTCATCCAGTAACAGTACCTCCGTTTGCTGCGCCAGAACCATTGCCAACCAAACTCGCTGTTGCTGACCACCAGAAAGTTCAGCGACTGGCCTTTGTGCCAGATGGGTCAGCCCCGTTGCATTCAGCGCTTGGTTAACTGCTTTTTCATCTTGTTCTGACCATTGACGCCATAAGCTCTGATGAGGATAACGGCCGCGACTAACCAGCTCTTGTACATCAATACCTTCCGGCAGTTCAGGCTTTTGGATCAGCAGCGCTAACTCTCTGGCTCTCGCCTTGTTACTCAAGGTTACCAATGGGGTTTCACCAAGCATAACGTGACCATGAGTAGGCGGCAGCACGAGACTTAAGCATTTAAGCAAGGTGGATTTACCGCAACCGTTAGGCCCCAAAATTACACTTAACTTGCCCTTCGGGATCGTCAGATCCATGGCATTAATGATGGTTCTCTGCCCATACTTTAGAGCAAGATCATGCCCACTAAGCGCAATATCATCATCCGTGTATAAGCTCATCATCGCTCTCCTGTTCGGTTTTTTATCAATGGTGCTTGTGCCCATAATTCACGAGTCAAAAGCAGTGCTAGATAGAGACCACCAATCAGGGCGGTCAATACTCCAACGGGCAACCTTTGGTTACTGGGCAATAGTAAGGTCAAAGTATCAGCGCCAAGTAGCAAGAGGGCACCAATCAACGCTGAACGTAACAGGGCCAGTTGACGATGACCAAAACGAGCCAAATGTGGGGCGACCAAAGCAACAAAGGCGACAGGGCCTGCGCAAAGTACAGCCCCTAAAGCGAGCAAGGTGGCAAGCAGTAATGCCACTGTCTGCGTTTGGCGTACAGGGTTACCCAAAGCTTGCGCTAACTCTCGACCCAAAGACAAGATCGCCAAACGACGAGAGAGCAATAGAAGACTTGGAAGTACCAGTAATAACACGCTGCTGATTAACAACACGTCATACCAAGTACGGTGTGCCAAACTACCCGAAAGATACCCCAACATTTGCTGAGCCTGCTCTCTTTGTACTAGTGTCAGCGCAAACTGCACCAAGGCTATAGCAAAAGCATTAATAGCAATCCCCATCAATATCAAATTGCGTGAAAACTGCCATTGACGTCCAAGTCCAGCAAAAAATAAGAACAGCACAACAACGACACCTAAAAGAGCGCCGAATAATAGCGGTAATGCGGGTAGCCATAATAGCCACAGAACGGCACCAGCACTGGCCCCAGCGTTAATACCGAGAATGTCTGGGCTGCCTAAAGGGTTACGAGTCAGACTCTGAAACACCGCACCAGAAAGCCCCAAAGCCATTCCGGCGCCGACAGCACATAGCGCTCTTGGTAATCGTGATTGCCAAAGTAACCAATGCTCATAATCTGACGCCCTACCGAATAAAGCCTTAACAAGGCTCATGGGTGCCAGCCCTTGGTGTCCTAACAGTAAACTCAGCAAAAGTGCAGTAATCAGTAGAATAATGGCGAATAAAGTCCCCTTAATCGTACGGGATGTTGGCGCTCGTAAGGTGATCAATCTCCATTGCCAAATGGGGAAACGAGTGGGATTCATAAGGTCTCCTTCACATGTTGCCCTCGAGCGATAACATAGAGAAAAGGAGCGCCTAGTATGGCCACCATGATCCCAGTCAGCAGCTCAGTGGGAGGCATCAAGACCCGAGCCAAGAGATCGGCAAGCAACACCATAATCCCTCCGATTAACGCCGAAGCCGGTAATAATAGTCTCAAGTTCAGTGTTAAATAACGTCTAGCGAGATGGGCACTGGCCAAACCGACAAAAGCCAATGGCCCGACAATCGCGGTCGTAGCGGCGCACAATAAAGTGGCAGACAACCAAGCCAGCAAGTTTTGCCAACGTTGAGATGAACCTAACGCTTTAGCGGTATGATTATCCAATAGCATGAGATTCAGCGCCGGAGCCAATAGCCACAACAAGACACTGGCGGACACCACGTAAGGCCAGAACAGATGAACATCTTGCCAAGTCAGTCCAGACAAAGAGCCGGCCATCCAATATCGAAAGCCCTCAAATAGCTGCGGATTCAGTAATACTCGAGCTTGGACATAAGCCCCAAGAACCGCGCTAATGGCAGCACCAGCTAAAATCAGCCGAATTGGAGAAGACTGAGCCAAAGATTGTTGAGCACGAGATAATAAATAAATGAGGCTACTCGCCAGTAGTGCTCCGGGTAAAGCTTGCCATAACAGACTTAAGCCAGCGGTCGCTGGTAAAAGACTCAACGTGACTAGAGAGGCACTCGCACCAGCATTAACCCCGAGTAGACCGGGATCGGCTAGAGGATTACGACACAGAACCTGAATAACACAACCCGCCATCGCTAAAGCCATACCGGCCAACATACCGCATAGTAGTCTAGGTAATCTTGCTTGTAGCACCAAAGAGAGATGGTCAGCAGCCGTCGGTTGCCAAAGTTTGTCTAACATCGACAATGGCAGTATTCGAGCCCCGAAAAGTAAGTTCGCTAAAATGAGCACTATCAACGTCGATAACAAGCCAACAAACATCATTATGTTACGCTTAAATCGGTGATGAGTTCTTGTGCTTGTATTGGCCCAGCCGATCTCTGGTTCCATCATCCTGACCTCCCCTTTCTATCCCACCTCAGGTCTTGTGCCGTGGTGGTGGTTTGTGAGGGCAGTGCTTTTTGTAGAGACAGTACTTTTTGTGAAGATAGTGCCTGTTGCAACTTAGGCACCAGCTTAGGAATCGTCCATTCCAGACTGAGTAATGAGCCGTATGAGCTCGCCATGATCAAAGTAGGATCAGTGATCGCCAAATATTGACCACGCTGCATCGCAGGTAAACGGTGGATAATCGGCATAGCCTCCACGTCTTCTCTCGCTTTTTCTGAGCTGTACCAACTGAGCAACAGCTCAGCATCATCGAGCATATCTGCACTCTCTAGACCAATATGAGCGGTAAAATGACCACGACTGGCATTGAGATTGGCAATATTTGGCGGTAAAACAAAGCCTAACTCTAAAAATAAATCGACTCTGGGATCGCCAGAGACATAAACCGAAAGATTCCCTACTCGACTCGCGGCATTGATATAGGCGAGACTGACCCCTTTAAATTCAGGATGGAGAGAAGCCACTTGTTCGAGATAAGCCTGCTTTTTTCTCAGCAATTCCTTGCCCTTTGCCTCTTTACCGAGAGCCTTAGCGATAAGTTCCACCTGCTGTTGTACCGGTGTTAACCACGGTTCACCTGGATAGCCGATAACCGGAGCTAACGCGCTCAGTTGCAAAAAACTTTCACGAGTAATCCCTGATTGTGGAGCTAAGATGAGATCGGGTTTAAGCGCAAGTAACCGCTCCACATCCAATTCTGGATAGCTACTAATCATGCTCGGTAACGGCAGGTTTTGTGCCTCAATCGCTTCACGAAACCAAGGGAGATAACCTTGCTCATCTCCACCCCAATAGTGTGGTTCAATCGCGATAGGCACAACACCAAGCGATAAAACCCAGTCTTCAGCCCCAGCGCCAAGCGTTACTACACGTTTGGGGGGAGCCTTAATACAACTTGTCCCGTGCGCGGTAGTAATACAAACTGGAAATCCGTCTTGCTGAGTGGTCTCAAATTCTGGTTGCTGAAAATCATAACAGCCGATTAAACCAATGATTAGAAACACGACCCACGGAAATCGCTGCCTTGCTTCATAGAACATAAATGTTGTTCGCTCCGCACTGCGGAGCGCTCCTAATAATGGATAGTTTCCCCATGTCACTGCGTTCAAAAACGATAATCTAAAGTGACACTAAAGTTACGTGGCGCGCCATACTGAAACTGGTTATAAAAACCGAGTTGGCTGTAATAACTTTTGTCTAACGCATTATCCAAATTGGCCTGTAAAGTCAGCTGCTTGTTCAGACTGTATTTCGCCATCAACCGCACTAAAGCGTAACTGTCCTGTTCTACCTCAACTTTAGTTTTATCCGGCTTGGAAACTTGACTATAAATTCGGCTCTGCCAATTAACTCCCGCCCCCAGTTGGAGACCGTTAATCCAATCGTTGAGCGCATAGGTAGTAAAGAGTTTAAGTTGCTGCTTAGGGTTATTGGTATTGACCTTGTTACCTTCAGGATCTTTCGTTTCAAACTGGGTATAACCTAGATAAATATCCCAGTTGGCGTTAATGGAACCATTAACTTCAAACTCAAAACCACGAGTCTTAGTACCATCCACACCTCGATAAATAGCAATAGTACTGTTAGGCAGAGTTTCACCAGTGGACTCACCGACATTATCCTGACGAATCTCAAATGCCGAGAGTGATAAGTCCAGCGACTCATTAAATAAACTTGCTTTTACTCCCGCCTCGTAGTTAATACCTTTGACCGGGTCAAGATAGCGACCATCACTTTTCACCTTACTTTGCGGAGTAAAGACATCCGTGTAGTTAGCATAAAGGGAGTATTCGTCGGTCAACGCATAGGTCAGACCCAAGTAACCGGTAAATTCACCATTCACTTTGTAGTTATGTTTAGCGCCAAAGTTATCCTGATCCGTCTCCCAGTTATCTAAACGGCCACCGAGCACCATCGACAAATCATCGGTTAACTCAAGTTGAGAAGCGATGTAAATGGCCTGCTGCTTAGTTGTTCCCCAAGAACCATAAAGCACATTATCGCTCCATTGAGGCCGTGGATAATCATAGTTCGGTTGCTGAAAGTCGCCCAAAGGTGGTTGAGAGCCTATTGCCCCGTAATAGGGATTAGCAAAGTCCTGTTTCTGTTGATTAGCACCAGAGACGAGCTGGTGGCTGCGCCCGAAAGCTTCAAAGCGTCCATTCAGTTTTAAATCAAAAGTATGTTGAGTACGATTACCATCGATAAAAGCCAGAGAGCCAGGGACCATCCCCTCATTGCTAATCGGGTCAGGGTTCCCTGTTGGCCAGAGCACATCAAACTCTAAGCGGTTATCGCCATAGATATAACTCCCTTTAAGACTCCAATCTGGATTGAAATGATGCTCTAGCGTTACAAAGCTATTCAGGGCTTCTGTTTTGGCTGACGCCCAACTTGGAGCGGTGGAGACATGCCGATCGTAATCCGTACGATTGCCGTCGCTATCAAACAACGGTAAACCACCAGACATCGTTCCTTTAGGCTTAGTATGCTGAAAATCACTCCCTAAAGTGAGCAGCGTATTATCACTCAAATCAGCTTCAAAAATGCCATAAAGCGTTTGTTTTTGTTGTTCATATCGATCCTGCCAGTTCTCTCTATCTTGATAAACGACTATCATCCGGCCACGCAGAGTCGCATCCTGATTAAGGCCTCCGGAAAGGTCGACCACCCCACGTCGCATATCCCAAGATCCGCTGCTCAAACTGACTCGCCCTTGAAAATCTGCCGTAGGGCGCTTTCGTACCAAATTGATAGCAGCCGAAGGGCTGCCAGCACCTAACATTAATCCCGTAGCGCCACGAACCACTTCGATACGCTCATAAAGAGCAGTATCCATTAGATTATCGCCATAGTTAAAGCGAGTATCGTAGGTCGTTACTACACCGTCATAGAGGATACTGTTGACCGGGATCCCACGGGCACTGACCGAATATCTATCATTATCAGAGGGACGAGCGTTGATCCCAACAACACTGGTCATCACATCAATAACCGAGTTGAGTTGCTGATCTTCGATGGCTTTTTCAGTAACCGTAGTGACCGATTGTGGCGTTTCAAGAAACGAGAGCTGCATTCCAGTAGCGGTATTCATGTCGCTGACTTTATAACTCACCTGGTTACCTTTCTCTCCAACGACGGTCAGCACTTCGGTCTCTTTCTCCAGCGCTTCACTATTCGCGCTAGCCAGTACTGGATTACCCAGTAACATGGCACAAAATAGAGCGATAGGGGTCGGTCTAACAAGATTAATCGGGGGGGTACTTATGTCCATTTTTTGGTTAATTCCTCGAGGGTTTACAAGGCTGAAGTGGCATAACGTCACGCAGGGAAAAACAATAATATCTTCTCCACAAGTGATTCTTTCTCATAGCAGCAACAACAAATTAACACAAACAATAATGCGAATACAAACAATTATCAATCAAACATATGAGAGGTATAACTGGTCTGATTAGAAGATGGGCGATAAAGAAGGGGGAAGTGTCACCGAGTAATGATGATATTTTGATGGTAATACTCAGCGATAAAGCACCTTAAATGATAGTAATTACCTGTTTTTATAAACTATTTTCCCACACAGTTTGGATTACAAAGAAGAGAAAAGCCGTTGAGCATCCGAACTTAAGTACTCCAGCGATAGCAATTATTGGCCCAATCTGTCGCCAAGGCTTCGTGAGTACAACATCACCATAACCTAGAGTACTGATTGAGGTACCAACAAAGTATAATCCCTCTGTGACCGAAGACACTAATCCAGCCCAACGCAAAAATATCCCCCACCCGATAACCTCAAGTAAATGGGCAAAAAATAGGATCATAAAACAGCACAGGATAATTATCTTTCCTGCGTAGCTCGGGCTAAAGTGCTCAATAAACCAAGGATGAGCTCGTAGAAAATCTCCAGCGACATCAAATATTAACCATGCATGCACATAGAAGAGACTAAAGACCAGCAAAACGGCTAATAAATATATTTTAGCGATAGAAAAAGGCTTAAAACTTTTAATATTGCTCATGTTATTTCTTTACCTATTGTCAAAAATTAATGCGTAAAGCCCTGAATGCTAGAAAGCGATATATTTCAGTAGTAGTTATATTGCCATCTCAATTATCTAAGCGGATGAATAATCTGACTTAAGAAAAAACAGAGATAATCCAATAACAATGGCTATCGTCTTAGAGGCTGCATTTTTAACTTCAGAGCAAGCTCTCGCGCGAAGTCAGTTTACCCATAATAAAAGCTAAGTTAACTGAGCTAATAAGTGTCGCCACATGAGCATCCCCTTGCGCTTGTCGGGCATCAAGTAATGCCGTATCTGCGACTGTGATTGCATCAATCGTACCGATATCATTACGATAAGCGGCAATGGCGGCTTCGTAAGTAATTGACGCAGCTGCAACCAGCTCGGTTGCTGCATGATAGGCTTCATGTGCCGCGCGTAAAGCGTTATGTGCAGCAATAATTTCTGCTACGGCAGCATTTTGTACCCGCTGAAACTCATCCTCAGCAGCCTCAGATCGAGACTTAGCCTCTGTAACCCGCGCACTTCTTAAACCGCCATCATAAATAGGTACGGTTATTCCCAAGAGAACACTGTTCCCAGATCCCTGCTGACTGATTGAGGGAAGACCAGAAATATCGAAATTTCCAGATCCCCAGCTAGCACTTGCACCCAAATAAACCTTGGGTAAGTAACCCGCCTGAGCCGCATCAACACCAGCTTTACTCGCCTGTAAAGCGGCGTAACTTGCTGCAACATCAGGACGTTGTGATAAGGCTTGCTGTATTAGCCTATCCATAGGAGTATCAATGGGTTTAGGAAGGGGGTTTTGCGTTATATTAGCAGCATCAACGTTCAATTCGCTATTAACACCGACAATGGAAAGCAGATGATAATAAGCCGTACGCTCATCACCAATAGCCTGAATACGACGAAATTTAGCCTGAGCGACGGCCTGCCGTGCTTGAGCGACATCCATGGTCGTAGCGAGCCCTTGATCCGCTCTTGCTGCAACCGCCGCTTGAATATCTTGAGCGTTGTGTAAGGCCTCCTCAGCAAAACTTCGCCGTTGAATGGCTGCACCATAACCGTAATAAGCTTGAGAGACATCGAAAATCAATTTTTGATGTGTGCCATTGAATAAAATATTTGCTGCTACCGCAACCTGCTGACCTTCCATTGTAAGCGCTTTTCGCTGTCCAAAATCAAACAGAAGCCATTGAAGTGACAGTATTTGTGCGCTGCCTTGTTCTGTATTATCGATATGACGCTGGCCGAAAATTTCCGGTAATGGAACGGTGACTGTCTGAGATCCTCCCACAACACTTGCTGCAATGAAAGGTAAGTAAGTACTTTCGACCATGCCAACCGCAATTGCCGCTTGTCTCGCGCGTTGCCAAGCCGCTCGTGTTTCTGGATTCGTTCGTTGTGCCAAATCAATCAATTCAGGGAGCCCATAGCGTTGTTCAGAATCAATAAACTCATTTTGCCTAAATTGCGCACGAGCAGGGTTTTCGGGAATACTGAAGTCTGGAATAACATGAGTTGGAGTGGGCTGACTATCATCGGAACCAGCCAGACTCCATAATGCGGTTTTATCCTCATCACGTGGTACCCATGGCTGATCCGGAGCTGGAGACACCCTGTGATCCACATTAGATACGCAGCCAGAGACTATCAAAACCATCATTAATACGATGAATGAAGAACAAACACGACATCGCAAATAATATCGACCGTTATTTATCATGCTGCCTCCATAACGTGATCCAGTGAATCAATAAATGATGCGGAAAGATCAGAACGCTCTTTCAATTCAATATTATAAGAACCGGGCTCTCCGGACTTATCTTGAAATCGTAGTGCAAGATCATCAAGTAAATCAGCAAGTGGTCCAAGGTCAGTTTCATCGCTCAACCAAATGGCTCTATTGAGCGATTCTATTTCATCAATCGCTTTTTTAAGAGCCGCTTCACGTTTTGGTGGCGGACGTAACCATTTTGGCTCAAACGGCAATAGACACAATGCTTCATCACATTTTCCGACTAACGATTCTACGGCAGCAGTATGCCCCAAAGCCTGTATGCGTTGATGGGAAGGTAACCTAGCCATCCGAGCCAACTCCGATAGAGCACGAGAAAATAATGTACGGACCTCGCCCTCTAAAGGCGCGGGCCAAAGACGAGAAAAAATCAGATAAACCACAACATTACCGAGTAATATACCAAAAATTCGACCTTGCGCGGTTTCCAAACTCAGATTCGGACCAAAACCCTGCAATACGGTGAGTAGAAAGGCGAGCGCTACCTGAACACCAGCATAAGAACTACGCTCTGGCCCCGTTGAAATCCAAGCGCTAATTAAGCAGCCTAAAAATATCAATACCATTAACGAAGCAATATCATCGATATAAGGTATCACCCAAAAGATAGAGGCAATGCCAAGTGATGCTCCTATCAAACACCCAACAATGCGCAGCGCCAACTTGTGTAAAGTCTCTCCTGTCGTTCCTAATGCTGCTACATAGCAAGTAATCATCGCCGTATGAATGCCTTGCCAATCGATAGCGGTATAGATAAGAAAACAAATCATCGCAGCTAAGGTCGTTTTGAACGCAAAACGAGTGTAGGCAGGATTAGTGAAAGCGTCTGGGGCAACAAATGCGGGCTTGCTTGTCGACACGATTTCAGGCTCACTCGCTCCCGCAAGTAAACGGAGCGCATCCCAGGCCTGCTTCTCTGCTTCTCCCATTTCAGTGTCAAGATCTTGAGCACGAGCAATTGAACATTGGGGAGCCTTCCCCTGAGCAAGTGAATCATCAATATCACGAATAGCATCCACTAGAGCGATCCGGCGATCAGCATCCATAGAGGCGGGTAAGGCGGAAACAGCAAGCATGAGTTTAAAACCTGCACGAATATCGGTAGCTATCTGTTGCGCGGCAGAAAGATTAACTAAACGAAGTGCTTTTACAGTAAGCGCTTGCGGCTCAAAGGCACTATTTCCTTCGCGTAGATATTGAAGTAACGCGGCTGAGTCACCGGTTTCTAATGCCTTAATAGTCACGGCCAATCGAGAGCGCAATTTATCCCGTAATAGCTGTACTGGTGAAAATCCGAGTAGAAAATTAAAGCCGATCATTAATATCATCGGCATAGCAGCCATTAACCAAGCTTCACGCAGTGCAAAGCTCGCCGCTTCGCCAAACGGTGCCTTAACGATCAAAGTAAGTAAAAAAGCAATGATCAACGCCGCTACGCTACCTTGCTCCCCTAGCTGTGTTGCCGCGCCAAGATAAACCAGAAAAACAGAAGTGACGACAATAGCCGCCATGATATGCATCGTCGAACCATTCGTTAGGTTGATAAGCCAAACCAAAAACGCAATAAGTCCGGGCAATAAGATGAGAAAGCCAAAACCCGTGACAATATTGACTACCGCATCAGGCTTCATTAGAAAGATGACTAGGTAGCAGCTAATCGCAGCTTCAGGGATCTGAAACATCATACCGACCGCGGTTACCAAAGCGCATAACAGTGCAATTCGCCAAGCTAAACCCGCTCGCCCTGGCGCTGACTGTAAATCCTCCAGAGATTGAGACCATAAATACGACATCAACTCGCGAGTATTACTCTTTTGAACGGTCATCACAATTTTCGCTATGCTTGACTACCGCAACCGCTGAAGCCCCTACACGCATCAAAGATGTTGGAGGATTATCGATAATGATTCGTACAGGAAAGCGTTGAACAATCCGTACCCAATTTAATGATTTGGGTACGTAAGGAACATTGCGAGGTAAATTGATCAGCTCTTCAGATATCACTCCCCAACCGATACTATCAACCCGACCGTAAACGGGAATAGAACGATCTGCCAGTATATAAACCTGTGCACAGTTGCCCACAGCAATATGAGCCAGCTCTGTTTCGGGAAAAGTCGCCAAAGCGTACCATTTACGAGTATCAATAAGCGTAAACAGAGACTGCCCGGGAGCAACAATCTCTCCCGTTGAAACCGTGAGACCGACGACAAGACCTTCATGTGGGGCACGTACTTGAGTTGCCGCTAATTCATGCTCAGCAATCGCTAACGCTGCTTGCCGAGCACCAACCAATGCCTCTGACTCATCAAGACTGGTGATCAAGGCTTGAGCCGCAGCCTCTTGATGTATGGCTTGTTCGAGCGTGGTTTGAGCATCATCTCTAGCCGTTCTCGCGTCATCCACTTGCTGCACGGTAACGTACCCCTTAGCCGCTAATGGTAATAGCCGGGCAAGTGCGGTCTCTGCAAGAGAGAGATTGGTACGAGCACGATGAACCTGTTCTGAAGCGATAGCAGCATTGGATGACTCAGCCGTAATTGTTCTACGCTGAGCATCACGCAATGCTTTAGCAAGCTGTAATTCTGATCTGGCTTTATTGACTATTATTTCATAGGGTTTGGGATCAATTTCAAATAATAACTGTCCCTCGTCGACACGCTGATTATCGGTTACAGCAATAGTGATTACTCGTCCTGCAACGATAGAAGCAACGTTAACAACATTTGCACTCAGTACTGCATCCTCAGAAAGAGCTTTATCTGCGCTGTGTTGAAAGTAATACCATCCCGATACAAGTGCGCCAAGTACAACCGCTATCGCCAAGGCAGTACCCACAACACTATATCGACGTGTATAAGCAGAGTTAGACATCACTAAACTCCAAAAACAGTGATCGCTAGCGTCAAAGTAATCATACTCGCAAGCGCGATATAAACGATCGTTCGTAACGGGATGCCTTCATCAACACCAAGTCGGATTAAGACAATACGTATTAATACCGTGCTAATTATCCCAATCATGGCGCATATAAGCCAAGACGGAAAATAAGCGCCATAAAAGGGTAACAAGGGGCTCACCGATATGCCCCTTATTGATGAGATAAGAGCGTTTGCGTTCCATCCCATGTTCCACCAGAGAACTGACTGAGAGGAACGACCATTGGACTTGATTGTTTGCGTAATGCTCCTAGGTCAAAAGTGACGTAATTTAAGCTTTCATATAAACGAACACTTAATCGCAGCCGTTTAAGATCAGATAACGAAGTCCAAGTCGAATATTCTGATGTGTACATACGGTGGCCAACCACTCCAGGAGCTACCTTATCTTGAAGAGCCTCGGTCATACGACTATCAATAGTGATACCTCGAGGTCGGTCGAAATTATTCATAATATGCGCCAAGGTCGTGACGGCTTCATCGGGTGTTTTCGCTTTTTCAGTAAACTGAGCATAATAAACCGCACGAACAAAGCGGCCTACCGATGTATTTGATGCTGGCAATCCTGCCGTTGCGATCCCTGAATCCGGTTGTTTAAACGTTACCCCGCCGAGTTTTATCTCTGATTGGTCGATATTACTTAAAAACGTGTAATTATTAAGATTAGTTAAGTGCCAAGTAAACTCAGGACCATTGGTCATAACACCTAAAGGATTTTCATAGATATGCTGTTTACCATTCGAAAACTCAATAACGATAGAGTGACCATTAGCATCGTGTAGAGTGTAGTGGAAAGGGGTTTTCAATAATCCCATGGGTAATAGAGCGGTGACCAATACAGGCTGTTTCTCTAACGCGGTCTTGACGTCATTCACCGTTTTAAATTGTGATAATGCCCAACTTCCTAAATCGATCGCAGATAACATTTTTTGAGTTTTGTCCGACATATCTTCTGGGCCTTCAGTACTTGCAAAAGCTAAGACACTGAAACTCAACCCTTGATCATTAATGCCCTCGACTACTTTAAGATCTTTAGTAATAGGATCTGGCATGGCAATCGATAAAAAAGCGTGTTTTGCTTCATAATTTAAAGAGGCATGCTTATCGGCATGGGAAGAAAATTTCGAGCCTTGGGGAAAGAAAGCGACCTTATAATCTAGCTGGACCGGTAATTCCATGGTCCTACCCGCATAAGGCGCACCGTTGGCATCAGTATACAAAAGTGACGTACAAGCTTGGCTAATTGCTGGAAGCATAAACGTTGCCGCAAGTACTGTTGAAATGAGTGTTCGTTTGAGTGTAGATGATGCGTGCATGACAGCTCCTTGAAATAATTCTGTACCAAGTCACATGAATCCCCATTTAATAGGAGGTGTATCGACAAAGTATTCGTAAAAAAAATATAGTTCAATCAATGGCTTTGTCAATGAATTCACCTCTCTCATTAGTTCATCTCAAAAAATAGAGTTTTTCCGCACCATCAATGTTGTAAATTCATTGCTAATCATCAGTTTTTACTGACAAC